>JAGQZL010000048.1 GCA_020434915.1 Allomuricauda sp.
TAGAAGTACTTTTGGGCAAAGATCAAGCCCCTAACCCAGCAGAGATCGTATTGCACGCTTTGGGTTCTTGTTTGACCGGAGCCATGGCTTACCATGCTGCCGCCAACGGAATCGAAATCGAAGGTGTTGAAAGTACCTTGAAAGGGGATGTGGACCTTCACGGTTTCTTGGGCCTAGATCCTGAAGTAAGAAAGGGGTACAACGGGATCACTGTCAAGTTCAAAGTCAAATCTGACGCGTCCGAAGAACAATTGAGAACTTTGTCACAATTCTCCCCTGTGTTCGACATGATCACCAATCCAACTCCTGTAACCATCGAGTTCGAAAAGTAATCCAAATTTGAAATAAGCCGCCCTGAAATAAGGGTGGCTTATTCATTTCCATTTTACAACAATCCCATTGACCAATCATCAAAATGAAAAACAAGGAGCACATCATCGTAAATGCAAACCAGGCGGTTGCCCACATGGCCTATCGCACCAATGAGGTATTTCCGATCTATCCCATCACCCCTTCTTCCGATATGTCGGAACTGGTAGAGGAATGGAGTGCCCTTCAACAAAAAAATATTTTTGGCAACGTTCCTTCCACTTTCGAAATGCAGAGTGAGGCGGGTGTTGCTGGGGCCATGCACGGTTCCCTGCAAACCGGATCGTTGACCACCACATTTACATCATCACAGGGGCTATTGTTAATGATGCCCAATATGTTCAAGATTGCGGCCGAATTGACCCCTAATGTAATCCATGTGGCCACTAGATCGGTGGCTACGCATGCTCTTTCCATTTTTGGGGACCATAGCGATATTATGGCCGTCCGGGGAACCGGATATGCTTTTTTGGGAGCTTCATCGGTGCAGGAAGCCATGGATTTTGCCTTGATAGCCCAGGCGGCAAGTCTGGAATCCAGGATTCCCTTCGTGCATTTTTTTGACGGGTTCAGGACCTCCCATCAAATTTCTAAAATAGAACTGGTCGATGATGCCGCCATACAGGCTATGATCGATCCTAAATTTGTAGAGGCACATAAGGAAAGGGCCTTGAATCCCAATCAACCTATTTTAAGGGGAACCACACAGGGGCCAGATGTTTTTTTTCAAGGCAGGGAGGCAGTAAATGGTCATTATCAAGCTTGTCCAGGAATTGTTCAGAAGTGTATGGACCGGTTTGCCCAACTTACGGGAAGGCAATATCAGGTTTTTGAATATGTAGGCGAACCAAATGCCGAACAGGTTGTGGTATCGATGGCATCCTCCACGGAAACCATTGAGGAAACCATAAACTACCTTAATGCACAAGGCGAACGGATTGGATTGCTTAGGGTTCGGTTATTTCGCCCTTTCAGTACTGAAATGCTTTTGGACAGTTTACCAAGAACCTGTAGGACTATCACTGTTTTGGATCGTACCAAAGAACCTGGGTCTATGGGTGAACCCCTTTATTTGGATGTGGCAAATGCAGTGTTGCAGTCCAATAAATTCCAACAAACCCCTAAAGTATTGGGTGGTCGATATGGGTTGGGTTCCAAGGAGTTTACACCTGCCATGGTGAAAGCGGTGGTGACGAATATGCAAAAGGTTGTGCCTAAAACCAACTTCACAATAGGGATATCCGATGATGTTACCCACAACAGTCTTCCAATCGAAACTTTTGAGTTGCCATTAGTACAGCAACAGGTACTTTTTTATGAAACCAAGGCAAAGGAAACGCAGGGGCAATTTACACAATTGGCAAAGCTTGTTTCCCAATTTTTGGATGTTCAGGTACAAGGATACATGGAAATTGATTACCGAAAATCAGACTCAAGGCACGTATCCCATTTAAGGTATTCCCAGGAAAGCATCAAAGCTCCGTATTTAATTTCAAATGCGGACGTGATTTTGTGCGATGACCTCAAATTTGTAACCAAAGATGATGTTCTGGACCGTATCAAGATTGGGGGTACTTTAATTGTGGCATCTAAAATGACACCCCATTTGTTTTGGTCTTCTCTTTCCAGTGCAGTGAAACATACCCTACAAAAAAAGAACATACAATTGTATCTCATGGATGCAACGGATTTCTCGACCAAAACACAAGTAGCACCCTTACATGAAGCATATCTGAGTTTGGTTCAACAGGAGGCAATGCTGGATATCATGGAGAAAATCGATATTCATCAAACAATTGAAAATGATGGTGTTCAGGAACCCACGCCTTCAACTTTGTTGGAAGGTTTGTTGGCGGGAAAAGGGAATGAACTTCCTGTGAGCCTGTTTCCTGTGGATGGGACGTATCCTACGGGAACCTCCAAATACAGTAGTAGAAACATATCTGAAAAATTACCGGTATGGGATGCCGACCTATGCACCCAATGCGGCGCTTGTAGCATGGCTTGTCCATCGGGGGCCTTGCGCATCAAGGCCTTTGAATTGGATGGTTTTTCCGTTCCGGATTCTTTTCCTTTTGCACTCTTTCAGGAGGAGGGCTTTGACTTGATGAACTATACGATTCAAGTGAAACCCGATCAATGTACAGGGTGTCAGAATTGTGTGGATGCCTGTCCGGCGAAGGCTCTATTGATGGAGAGAAGTGAGGACAACGTCAATAAGGCAAGGACAAATTGGGAATTTATGGAATCTCTTCCTGAGATGGACAGGAACCGATTGGACGTTTCCAAGATTAGCCAGCAACAGTTGCAGGAACCCTTGTTCAAGTACCCTTTTGGGGAGGAGGGTTGTGGAGAAGCACCTTATCTAAAATTGGTATCGCAATTGTTTGGAGATCGCATGTTGGTTGCCAACGCCACAGGAGCCAGTTCCATTTTTGGCGGAGCTTTGCCAACCACTCCTTGGTCCAAGAATCAAGAGGGTAAAGGTCCGGTTTGGTCCAATTCCCTGTTTGAGGACAATGCAGAATTTGGTTTGGGATACCGTCTTTCACTCGATCAACAGACCGAACAGGCCAAAATTTTATTGAAACAACTTTCTGCTAAACTATCAGAGGGGTTGGCATCTGCTATCTTAAATGCAGAACAAACCACTGAAGTGGAGATAGATCAACAACGGGAACGGGTGGTACAGTTGACAGCTGAACTATCCCGAATGAAGGGGCAGCAAGCTCTTCAACTAGGCAACATTTGCGAAAGTTTGGTCAAGAAAAGCGTTTGGATCATTGGGGGAGATGGTTGGGCATACGATATCGGTTATGGAGGTCTGGATCATGTATTGGCTTCCGGAAAGAATGTCAATATACTGGTTTTGGACAACGAGGTGTACTCCAATACGGGCGGACAAATGTCTAAGGCCACGCCATTTGGAGCTTCGGCAAAGTTTGCCCACAAAGGGAAAACGAAGCAGAAAAAGGATTTGGGGCTTATGGCCATGAATTATGGGGATGTTTATGTGGCATCCGTGGCCATCGGTGCGGACCAAGAACAAACGCTTCAGGCATTTTTGGAGGCGGAGGCGCATGAAGGCCCTTCCATAATCATTGCATACTGTCATAGCCCCTCACATGGCATCGACATGAAAAATCCATCACAATACCATAAGGCAGCGGTTGCATCGGGGCAGTGGTTATTGTATAGGCATGACCCAAAGCGGATAGAAGAGGACCAAATGCCTTTACAACTGGACTCCAAAGCTCCAAAAATACCCCTATTGGCCTATTTGAGAATGGAGGGGAGATTTCAGAAAATGCTTGAAGATAAGCAAACCATAGATCCAACCTGGGTTACTGAGATCCAAGAAAAGGTACATAAAAGATATGTTGGTTATCTCGCCATGACTCAGAAAAATCAAGAAGAATCGGTTATGGCTTAACCTTCAAAAATGGCCTTTCAAAGTAAAGGCACAGATAGCGTTGAACTTTTAAAATTATTTATGATGAAAAAATATATAGGAACGTTGACTCCCTTGAGGGGACTGGCAGCCATTTGGGTGGTCATCTTTCATTTTGATGAGGTTACTACCTTTGCAGGACTGCCCAATGTAATATCAAGGGATTCCAGTATGTTGTTGGGTAAAGGATATCTCTGGGTAGATTTCTTCTTTATTTTAAGTGGTTTCGTGATTACCCATGTATACGGTGATCGGTTCAAGGTATCCAGTCTCGATACCATAACCTCATTTATCAAGGCCAGATTTGCAAGGCTGTATCCGTTGCACTTGTTACAGCTTTTTATGCACCTCATCTTTTTTGGATCGCTGCTGGTATTGGCACCCAAAACCGCATCTGAGTTTGCATTTGTTTATCCATGGGAAGGTTTTTGGAGACATCTAATTTTTGCTGAAACCTTTGGTGATCCGAGTGGATTGAGCTGGAACATGCCAGCATGGTCCATAGGGGCGGAATGGTGGACTTATTTGATTATGATACCCGTTTTCATATGGCTTTTCAAAAAAAGGAAATTGATCCTTTCAGTATTGGCGATAGTGAGTATTGTTTTGTTGCTACTTATTCCTGGATGGCATGAAGATGGAAATATGAACACAACCTGGGAGTTTGGCCTTTTTAGATGTATCTCCGAGTTCTCCGTTGGCATATTGGTCTATCAAGCGTTTAGGGCAGAAATTGGTAAGGCTTTTTTTGAAAAGGACATCCTTGGAATGGGGTTCCTCACCATGGTTGTAATTTGCATGCATTTTGGGGTGCATGATATTCTTACTATCGGATTTTTTGCCGTTGTCATATTGAGTTTGGCCCACAACAAAGGGATGCTTCATCGATTGGCCACACATCCAACCGCACGATTTTTCGGAGATATATCCTTCTCACTTTATATGTTTCAAGCCCTTTGGCTATTCGGCTATTGGATTTGGATGAAATATTGGGTGTCCGTTCACCCTGGTGAAATCCCCAGCACCATGGTATTGTCGTTATCGTTGCTTTTCATGTTACTGTGTAATGGTGTCAGTGCATGGCTATCCTTCCGATATTTTGAACAACCAGCCAGAGTGTGGATACGGACGATTTCCTATAAAAGTATTAAATCCCGACTATCGTTCGCCAGAAGGTGAAAGTGGTATGCGCCACGTGACACATTCTCGGAGTTTTTCGAATGAATGACAAGCTTGGGGTGAACCGCAAGAAAACATGAATGTTTTTGGTTTGCCCCGAGCGTCCAAAACCCTTACAAGGGTTTCTGGTACAATGGGTAGGCGCTATCATGGAAATGGATTGCATCTATTTTTCACGCATCACCGTTCCGAAGGTCCAATCTTCAGGTGTTCCGATCACAGCATACCTTTTGGCCTTTTCATTAAAGTACTTGGTCACGGTATCCCCTGGATTTTTGTATAGTACCCATTCAAAGGCAGTGGAAGCTTCATTGAATTTGCTGTTAAAAAAGAGCGCTATACCCTCGTCATAATGTTTTTTGGTTTCCAGTTTTAAGGAAATGCTGTCAATACTGTCCCCATCAATGCACTCATAGATTTCAATAGATTTTTGCTTTCCCTTTACCCGGACTTTGCCCAAATACCTGAAATTGAAATCGTCGGGATTGGTCAGAAGTTCCATGGAGTCACCACTAATGATAATATGTGCGCCAAAATGTTTGGTAACGCCTTCCACCCGGGCAGCACTGTTCACTGTATCGGAAATTACGGCGGGATCATTTCGTTTAGAATCCCCGATGATGCCCATCACCAGAGGACCAGTGTGTAAACCAATGCCCACGGATAGTGGCTTATAGCCTTTTTCCTCAACCCTTCTTTTGTTGTAAAGGGATAGTGTTCGCTGCATTTCGATAGCCGCATCCAAAGCATTTTCAGGGGTTTTGGGGAAGAGGGCCATGATGCCATCCCCCATATATTGGTTCACAAATCCTTCGTTTTCTTTAATGATAGGCCCCATTCGACCCACATAGGCATTCACAAACTTAAAATTCTGTTCAGGGGTCATCCCCTCCGACAGGGTGGTATAGTCCCGTATGTCAGAAAACAAGACGGTTACATCTTTTTCGGTGAAATCGCCCAAACGTACTTCGGTAATGGATTCCTTGCCGATGGACTGGACAAACTCGGAAGGTACAAACCTAGAGGTTGCCCTATGGATTGTGTTCAGGTTGATGTGTGTTTTGATTCGACTCAACAGTTCTCCTTTGGAGAAAGGCTTGGTCAAGTAGTCGTTAGCGCCAGAATTGAAGCCACTGACCAAATCGGTGACCGTGTTTTTGGCAGTAAGGAGGATAATGGGTAATTCCCCCGTGGAATAGTGCTCCCGAACTTTTTCACAAACATCATAACCGGACATACCCGGCATCATGATATCCAATAAGATGAGGTTGATTTGGTCCTCTTGCCCCAATATTTTTAGGGCCTCCTTGCCAGAATTGGCTTCAATAACATCATAGCCGGCTACCGTCAAATGGTTTTCCAAAACCCTTCGGTTTACGGGTTCGTCGTCAACAATCAATATTTTTGGCCCTCCGCCACCCAATGGTGGAATGGATTCGTTTGAAATCTCATCCACATAGGATTTGATGGGTTGGATGAGTTCGGACCTCGGTTCCATGGTTTTGGTCTTAGGTCGTGCAGCGGTACTCAAAGGCAAGGTGAAAGCAAAAATGGCTCCTTTTCCCTCTTTGGATTCCACATGTATGGTGCCCCCATGGAGTTCCACCAATTGCTTGGTAACCGAGAGTCCCAGACCCGTTCCTCCATAGTTTCGTTGTGTGGACCCGTCCGCTTGTTCAAATGAATTGAAGATGGTCTCCAACTTATCCTGTGAAATACCGATTCCCGTATCAGATATGGAAATGGATAGCATTTTGTCCTTCTTCTCGGCAAAAAGTGTGATGTACCCTTTTTCGGTGAACTTAATGGCATTCCCGATCAAGTTGTACATAATTTGTTGCAATCGGTTTTCGTCAGCTTCCACCAATGGGATATCCTTGGGGATGGAATTGATGATTTTCAGCTTTTTGTCCAATACCATGGGTTGGGATAGTCGAACTACAATGGTGGCCAAGGCGTACACATCTACAGGGGACAATGAAAGTGCCAAATCACGGTTTTTGAGCTTGGAAAAATCCAAGATGTCATTCACTAAATGCGACAATCGCTTGCCACTGTTCACGATCATGTCCAAATTTTCGATGGCAGTTTCCGGTAAAGGTCCGGCCACGCCATCTTTCAACGATTCGGATAGACCGATGATGCCAACCAAGGGGGTTCGCAGTTCATGGGAAGTGTTGGCCAAAAATTCGTCCTTCAGGGCATCTATTTTTTGAAGTTCCGCTACCCGCTGTTTTTCAATTTCGGTTCGTTCCCGTTCCTCCAAAATGGCCCTTTTTTTCTCTTCTTCAGCCTGTTGGGTGCGCTGCCTTTGTTTGTATCTGTTGAAAGCGAAATAGAGTAAGAGAAGGGATCCCAAGGCCAATCCAATGACAATGTTGCGAAGTGTTTTTTGTTGTTTGAGTTTTAGGGTGTTGATTTCGGCATCCTTTTCCAGGGTCGCGATGGCATCCTGCTTTTTCTCTGTGTCAAAGCGCACCTGGAGTTCTTCAATTTGTTTGGATTTTGCCTCGTTGAAAATGCTGTCCTTTAGATTCACTGACTTGTTCTTGAATATCAGTGCCTCCTTAAACTCGCCCGTTTTTTCAAATATCTGCGATAGCAAGTCATAGTAGCCGTGGAGTTCACCCCTAGCCTTGATTTCTTCTCCAATATAAATGGCTTTCAAAACATTTTCCTTTGCCTGGGCATACGTCTTCATTTCAAAATAAATATGCCCAATTTGGTAATAGCTCATGGAAAGTTCCAGTTGCTGTCCCAACTTTTTGCGCAGTTGCAGGGCCCTTTGGTGATAGTCAAGGGCAGATTCATAACGATTTTGAAGCCCATATACCTTTCCAATGGCTTCAAGATCAAAGGCCCTTCCCCAATCGCTATCAGTAGCGTCATCCAATTCCAAGGCTCTTTCAAAATAATCAAGGGCATTTTCGTATTCCTCTTGTTTTAAATAGGTATCTCCAATATTGAAGAGGCAGTTGGCCATTTCTGCCTTTTCGTCCAAGGATGTAAAAATGTCCAATGCCCTTTGATAATTGCCCATGGCCTCCGACATTTTGCCTGTGATCTTTAATATTTCACCAATGGCATTGAGGGTGGTGGCAACACTGAATGCATCATCGTGGTCTTCATAAATTTTCAGGATGTCGTAGTAGATCTTCAGACTTTGGTCATAGTCACCCAAATTGTCAAGGATATTGGCCTTTTGGTACAGGCCATTCGCAATTGCAAAAGGATCTTTTTGCCCCCCTGCAAAGTTTAGGTAGGCATCTATGTGGGTGAGGGCATCCCCATAATTTCCGACATGACGGTCCAAAACGGCATATTGGTAATCGGCTATGGGTATGGCCCAAGATAGATTGGCCCTTTTGCCAATGGCCAGAAAGCTGTCAATATGTTGCTTTGCCAAATTGGCCTTATCACGACTGTTGATGTATTCCCAGGAAATATCTTTTAGGATCCGGATTCTGAGTGAATCGCTTTCCACTTCTTTAAAACGTTCTTGTAGCGAATCGACCACCTTGTTCTGGCCATAAAGAACAGAAAAGGAGGCAAACACAAAGATCCCTATGTGGATAATTGGTCTGATAAGGTTTTTTTAGGTTGATATCCAGTAATTTAAATGTACTGTTTCTATGGGTATCGTCCAAAAAAAAGCCTGCACAAGGCAGGCCAATTCTTTTGATTGATGATGTTCGGCTTTTAGAATCGAATGGTGAATTCCAAATCTTCGGTGCCAACTTCAAACTGGGCACTTGTGAAATTGGGAGGCCCCATGGTCATGTCGTTTCCGGACATGCCATAACTTTCCTTTGGCATGCCGTTGGCCTCATAGTCCATTCGTTTGTTGTCGTTGGCATCATGCATGGCCATAATGGCATAGGTACCGGGGGCCACATTGGTGAACGTTAGTACTACTTTGCCATTTTCAATGGTGCTTTCCAAATTCTGGACACCGGGTCCTTTCATAAAAGTTTCGGAAGTGTGTAGTCCGGCCAGTACCTTTCCTTGATCACTGGTCACATTGTCTATGGTCACGGTAATTTTGGTTCCGGTACTTTCTTGTGCCATGGAAACAAGACTTACAAACAAAAAGCTCAATGCTAGGGTTACAGTTTTCATAATTGGTGTTTTTGATGTTAATGTTGCCACAAATCTCATTAATCCCTTTCCTTTTAAAAATTACATGTTACCGAACTGTTGAAATTAGGGAGTGAATTGTAGGTCCGGTTTTTGGTCTTCAATTCGTCTTAAAAATTCCACAGTTGGGTCGTTCCTTTTCGGGTAGCTGTTTTTGTTGGGGCAACTTTGTCCCATCAATCAAATGAACAGTCATGAAAAACAACATTATTTTATTCGTATTCTTTTTAAGTATAGCATTCACCAATGCGCAGACTACGGTTTCGGGTACTGTGACAGATGCCAAGAAAAATCCCATTGAAGGGGCCAACGTGTATCTGGAAGGCACCTATGATGGCGCATCTACCGATGCCAACGGACGTTTCAGTTTTGAAACCGAGGAAACAGGCACGCAAACCTTGGTTATCTCCATGTTATCCTATGAACCCCATTATGAAGTTGGGGATGTATCCTATTTCAATGGCCTTCAAATAAAATTGGTAGAGGCCATTAACTCTCTGTCTGGTGTGGTCTTGACCGCAGGGACCTTTGAAGCTGGAGACAATTCCAAGGTATCCGTGCTCAAACCTTTGGATATTGTGACCACGGCAGGGGCAGCTGGGGATTTTGTTGCGGCCCTTCAAACGTTGCCGGGTACCACTACCGTCAACGAGGATGGCCGTCTTTTTGTGCGAGGTGGGAGTGCAGGGGAGACCCAAGTATTTATTGATGGACTACGCGTTTTTCAGCCTTTTAACGCCACGGCCAACAACATGCCAACTAGGGGAAGGTTTTCCCCATTCCTTTTTAAAGGAATCACGTTCAGTACCGGGGGCTATTCTGCGGAATATGGTCAGGCCTTGTCCAGTGTACTTTTGTTGAATACCACGGATGTGCCCGATCAGGAAAAGACGGATATCTCCATTATGTCCGTAGGGGGCGGTTTGGGACATACGGAAATTTGGGGAGACCAATCCTTAAGCTTGAATACTTCCTACCTGAACTTGGCCCCTTATGAAGCCATTTTGCCTTCTACCCAAGGGACCAATTGGAAGAGTCCCTACGAATCCATTTCCGGGGAAGCTGTTTTTAGAAGCAAGGGAGAAAAAAGCATGTTGAAACTTTATACGGGTTTTAACCATAGTAACCTGGACATTGAACAAGAGGACATAAATTACACTGATTTTATTCGATTTCAATTGACCAACAATAACCTATACTTTAATACTTCCTATAAATATTTTTTTGAAAAGGATTTGAGTCTTACTTCCGGTGCTTCCATTTCCTGGGACACGAATGACATTGGGATTTTGGATGACGACGTAACCAATGATGAAATGGCCACCCATATCAAAATCAAGGCCCGCAAAAACTTTAGCAACAGGTTCGATTTAAGTTTTGGTGCGGAACATTTCACCTCAAATTTTGATGAAACCTACATCGATCCTGAAGGGTTTAGAGCGGATTATGGTTTTGAGGGGCAATTGTGGGCAGGTTTTGCCGAATCGGATATTTTCTTGAGCAACAGATTTGCCATGAAACTGGGTGTTAGGGGAGAGTACAGTGATTTGGTGAACGATTTCTCCATCTCCCCAAGGGTCTCATTGGCCTACAAACCCGGAGAGAACGGCCAGTTCTCCTTGGCCTATGGTGATTTTTACCAGCGCCCTGGTTCCGAAGTTACAAGATTTGCCTCCCAAGTTGGTTTGGAAAAGGCCTCCCATTACATTCTTAATTTTCAACATGTGAACAACGGGAAAACTTTTCGGGCAGAGGCCTACTACAAGGATTACGACAATTTGGTAAAGTATGATACGCCAACGCCCGAATTCAATTCCTTGTACAATAATTCCGGAAGTGGCTATGCCACAGGGTTGGACATTTTTTGGAGGGATAGCAAGAGCATTGAAAATTTGGATTACTGGGCTTCGTATTCCTTTCTGGACACCAAGAGGGATTTTCAGGATTTTCCAGAAAGGGCTACGCCTAACTTTGCCCCCAAGCATAATTTTTCATTGGTTACCAAGTATTGGGTAGACAAACTTCGATCACAAGTGGGCTTTTCCTATTCCTATGGTTCTGGAAGACCCTACAACAATCCGAACACCACAGAATTCATGGGAGAGAAGACTAGGTCTTACAACAATTTGAGCTTCAACTGGGCCTATTTGATAGACCAACAAAAAATCTTGTATTTCTCCGTCAGCAATGTACTGGGTACCAAGAATATCAGTAACTATCAATATGCAAATAGTCCAAATATGGAGGGAACCTATGATAGAAGGGCGATAACACCACCTGCGAACAGTTTTTTCTTCGTCGGGTTCTTTTGGACCATCAGTTCAGACAAAAAAAGCAATCAATTGGATAACCTGTAGACCTTTTAGGTTGTTTCTGTGAAGATGTTTGAAGGGAAGCGAGAAACTCTAAAAGGGAACTCAGTCCAAACTGATTTCCATTTGAATGTCACTTCGCTCATAGGGTGATTGCTTCCCTTTGATTTCCACAAATCCCAATTTTTTATACAGGGACAGCGCAGGGGTAAGTTTACGGTTGCTCTCCAAGAAAATCCTTTTGGCACCAAGAGATTTGCCTTTTTCAAGGATGTGTTGTCCCAGTAATTTTCCTATTCCCTTGCCTTGGACAGATGGAGAAACGCCCATTTTTGCCAACTCAAATTCATAATCGGGATTTTTACTTGGGATGAGGGCGCAAACACCAACAGGTTCCCCATTAAAAAGGGCTACGGCGATATAACCGCCCTTGTCCAAAATATATTCTTTGGGTTGATTGAGGGAAATGCGGTCCATCTCCTCCATTTTGAAATACTTGGTGATCCATTCCTCGTTCAACTTTCTGAAAGCATCACGGTGCTCGTCTGAAAAGGGAACAATGGTCAAAGTTTCGGTCACGGATAAAAGGTTTTTGGCTACCACAAAATTAAGCGGAAAAAACCTTGTCCATGGACTGGAATCCTGTTTTTATGTGTTGAAAAGACATATTTATCAATTCAAATGTCCGTTCAACGAAAAAATTGGTGCGTGGACGATAAAATACGTAATATTACAGTACGATTAGTAATAAAACTCTTACAAGTCCCAAATCTTGCTAATGAGAATTAACCAAAAAAATACACCTGACCCAATCAGGAACAATAACCTACTTAATCCAATCGGCTATGGATATAAAACTACTCTTCCCCCAAAAAAACGTATCAACTCAATGTCTTAAAAAGTCATTTGTACTTTTTCTGTTATTACTCCCAGGGTCCGTGGTATGGGCCCAGGAAAGTAACCCTTATGTGAGTTATGATGTCCCTTTTCAAAACTTGTTGAAGTTCAACCGATTTTTGATTAACCCCACATTTTCTGCAGTTAGGGAGGACAAATCGTATGTAAACCTATTCCATCGAAGTCAAAGTGCTGCTTTTGACAACAATCGCCAGAACTACTTTTTAAGTTACAGTGGCAGGTTGAACGATTTGGTAGGGGTTGGGTTCAGTCTCTACAACCAACAGGAAGGGGTCATATCCAATCTGGGTGTAATGGCCAACTATTCCCATGGCATTAAATTGGGTAGGGAAAGCAGCCTTACTTTTGGTGTCAACATTCCTTATTATGTGAGCAGTTACGATCCAAGTAGGGCGGTGGCCTTGGAGGAGGACCCATTGTTGGACGATGCCACGGAGAGTTCCATCATTTCCCTGCAACCTGGTCTGAATCTTTCCTTGGGAAAATTTGACATTGGTGTTTTTGCCCAAAACTTGGTGGACTACAACATCAAAACTGGAAAATCACTGACCGCTTTGAACGACAAAACGTTCTCCGGACATATACAATACACCTACAATTTTGAGAATGGCTATGGCATTTTCGAGGATGGCCGTCTGTTGCCGTTGGCCAGGGCAAGGTTTGAAGGAAACAACGATCCCGTCTTTGGTGGAGGTATCATCTTGGATCTTCCCAAATTAGGTTGGCTTCAAGGAGGGTATGATCAGTTTTATGGGGCCTCTGCAGGTGCTGGTTTCAATTTGAACAGGAGACTGTCATTTGGATATAACTTCGAGAAAAACCTCAGTAATGAGATTGCCAATTTGGGGGTGACCCATGAAATTTCAATTGCTTACACTTTCATTCCCAACCTTTCCAAGAACACCTACATCGTAGAAAATGAGGATGCAGATAAGACTGGTAGCTCCATGGAAAAGGCCGAAGTAGCTGAAGTCCAATCCACGGATACCAAGAAAGGAAAATTGGATGTACAGACCACCCTTAGACCCAACAACAAAGAAGACTTGGCTTTTTGGGAAGCCCAGTTGGAAGAATTGAGGGCCCAACAGCAAGACAACTATGCCGTTATAAACGAACTTGTGTACCGAATGGATTCCATGGAACAGAATAGGGAACGGGACATGGAAAAACGGTTTGAGATGGTCATGCGGATTGTAAAAAGACATACGGAC
>JAGQZL010000049.1:0-12812 GCA_020434915.1 Allomuricauda sp.
ATTGGGTTTGTCCGGTTTTTGGGCAAAGGCGTTTGCGAAAAAGAGCGAGAACGTCAGGAAAGATGCCCAAAAGTATTTCATGGTTGGTTTTTTAGCGGTTGCTTCAAATATAAAAAGATTAGCTGCGGCACTTTCCTTATTTAGAACAGTTTTAACATGGCTCATAGGCTGCAAATAACGGGATTAAAGCTCCAAACTATCCCTTAAAATTAAATCTTTGTTTCCATTTTGTCCCCAATAGGCCGTTTTTAGGGTTTTTAGTTTGGTGGCCTTTGTTGTCAACAGCTTGGCATTGGGGCCAAAACCACTTTTGGTTTCTTCGGTCCAACTTTCAATGGAATGGGGAAAATCAGAAGTAAAATTGATGGTCAAGGTACGTTCCAACTCTGGATAGGCCAGGGTATAAGAAGTCATAGTTCCATCTTTGGTAAGACTCGCCGTTGTCTTGTATGCTTTCATTTCTTTGTGCCCCAATCGAATATATTCCAATGCAGGAATCACCTCAACATCACCCACTGGCAAATCGTTTGGATTGATACGGATTTTGGTCCATAGCTCATTTTCCAAAATGGCCTTGTCCATATTGAAATGTTGATCAGCTTCTTTTTCAAAGTAGGAATGTGAGGTAAATTCAAATTGTGCCCTGTTATTGATTTGTGAATACACATGACCACACCATTCTTGAACAGATAGACTGGTCTTTAAGGCGTGCTGGTTGTCATACACTGGGTAAAAGGTACTGCTCATAATGGAATAGGGATAAATTCCGGTAAGAAACTTTTTGGTGGCATTCAATTTGAGAACGGAAACATTTTCTGGGCTTTGTCGGTCCGCTTTTACCTGTTTCTCAGGCAAAAAGGGCTCAGTGACATAAATGAGAACCGCATGGCCATCCCTAAGCTCACCATAGCGTGCTTGTTCCAATTTGTAAGATGTGATTTCCGCCTCACCGGCATACCAATAGGCTTTAAAATCTTCAGACAATGGCTTTTTGGGCAGGGAGGATTCAGTTTTGGTGGATTCCGATTCTGCTTTTTGGTCAGTTTGACTTACGGATGCATCGTTACACCCGATCAAAAAGGAAATGGTGCATAGAGTGAAAAACAGTTGAGGATTGTGTTGTAGTTGTTTCATAACGGCCTTTTTTCAAAAATAAAAACTAAAATGATACGATCCTAAGCACTAACTTTTTGTAATGCAAGCTAAAACCGTAGTTTTGCAAAATAATTGAGATGTTAATCATATAGGTATGCAGCAGATTGAGTTGATGGCACCTGCGGGAAATTTTGAGTCCCTGCAGGCGGCTTTGGACAATGGAGCGGATTCGGTCTACTTTGGAGTGGAGCAATTGAATATGAGGGCAAGGGCGTCCATAAATTTTACCTTGGACGATCTTCCAGAGATTTCCAGAAGGTGCAAGGCCAAAGGCGTTCGTACGTACCTTACCTTGAACACCATTATCTACGACCATGACCTTTCCATAGTCAAGACCTTGTTGAAAAAAGCCAAGGAGGCAGACCTCACGGCCATTATTGCCATGGACCAGGCGGTAATTGCCTCGGCTCGGGAACTTGGTTTGGAAGTACATATTTCTACCCAGATCAATGTGACCAATATTGAGACCGTAAAATTTTATGCGCTGTTTGCGGATACCATGGTGCTCAGTAGGGAACTTAGTCTGCGTCAGGTGAAGAAAATTACGGAACTCATTGAAAAGGAACAGATCAAGGGCCCTTCTGGTCGATTGGTGGAGATCGAAGTATTTGGTCACGGTGCCTTGTGTATGGCGGTTTCCGGTAAATGTTATATGAGCCTGCATTCCTCCAATTCCTCGGCCAACCGTGGCGCTTGCAAGCAGAATTGTCGGAAGAAATATACCGTGATCGATCAAGAGACCGGCTTTGAAATGGAGTTGGACAATGAGTACATCATGTCACCCAAAGATTTGTGTACCATCGATTTCTTGGACCAAGTGGCTGATGCAGGGGTTAAAGTATTGAAAATTGAAGGTAGGGGTAGGGCTCCCGAATATGTGGCCAAGGTCATCAAATGCTACCGTCAGGCCATTGACAGTCTTTACAATGGCACTTATGACAAGGAAAAGGTGATTTCTTGGATGCAAGAGTTGGAAAAAGTCTACAACCGCGGATTTTGGAGTGGTTACTATTTGGGCCAGAAACTTGGGGAGTGGAGCAAGATTCCCGGATCATCGGCCACGCAAAAGAAGCTCTATATTGGAAAAGGCGCCCATTTTTTTCCAAAGACCAATATTGGCGAGTTCAAAATTGAGGCCTACGACATTTCCGTTGGGGACACCATTTTGATTACTGGGCCAACAACAGGAGCCCAAGAAATGAAGGTTTCCGAAATGTTGGTGAACGATGAAAAACTTTCGACAGGTAAGAAAGGGGATTCGGTTACCATTCCTTTGGAATTCAGGGTTCGTCCTTCCGATAAATTGTACAAAATAGTTGAAAACAAGGTAGAGGCCTAATGGTTGTTGTAACCTTGCAGCGCGAAAAGTGCATTGGGTGCAATTACTGTGTGGAAATGGCCCCGGAACAATTCGCCATGTCCAAAAAAGATGGCAAGTCGGTCCTTTTGCATTCCAAGAACAAAAAGGGCTTCCATACAATCAAATCTCATGATGAGGGCATCTTCGACAATTGTGAACAGGCTTCCAAGGCATGTCCAGTCAAGATAATTTCGGTGAAGAAAACCTAAAGGTTCAGCAGGGTATCATAAACCAAATGGGTGGGCAATCCCACTACGTTGGTGTATGAGCCCTTGATTTCGGAAATTCCGATCATACCTATCCATTCCTGAATGCCATAGGCCCCAGCTTTATCAAATGGTTGGCATTGTTCAATGTAGTAGTTGATTTCCTCATCGGAAAACTCTTTGAATTTTACTTCGGTGACGGCACTGACTGTTTTTTGGAAGTCCAAAGCAGTAAAACAAACGGAAGTGATCACTTCATGCCAGTCGCCCGATAACGTACGTAACATTTGAAAGGCTTCCTGGGGAGTTGCTGCCTTGGCCAAGGAAGCACCATTGTGCCAAACCACAGTATCCGAGGTGAGAACAATTTCTTTGGGTTGAAGCTCTTGTTTGAAAGGAGTGGCCTTCAGTTGGGCCAAGTATTCCGAGATTTCCCTTCCTTGCAAATGTTCGGGATAAATTTCAGCCACTGATTTGGGACGCACCTCAAAGTCGAGTCCCAATTCCTCCAAAAAAAGTTTACGCCTTGGGGAACCGGAACCCAAAATCAATTTGTAGCCCTGTAATTTAATCTTGAGTGGGTTTTCAGTCATTTTTCGCACTGAAATTATCGTTCCAATCCCCACGGACCTTTAAAACCTGTTCAATAATATCCCGGACACAGCCGTCGCCACCATTTTTGTGGGATACATAATCCGATATGGCCTTGACCTCTGGAACAGCATTCTGCGGCGCGGTGGCAAGTGCTACCATTTTCATGGGAGGGATATCCGGCAGATCATCGCCCATATATACCACCGTCTGTGGATCAATGTTATAAATGTCCAGATACTCTTCCAAGGGATCTTGTTTGTGATGGGCACCCATGTAAAAATCCGTGACCCCAAGACCTTTTAAACGTTCCTTGACTCCTTCATTGGTGCCCCCGGTGATGATGCACACATTGTATCCCTTCTGAATGGCAGTTTTAAGCGCAAAGCCGTCCTTTACACTCATTTTTCGGAGGAGTTCTCCATTGGAGGTAATCAATACGGATCCATCGGTAAAAACACCGTCCACATCAAAAATAAAGGTGGTTATGTTGCTCAACAGCTCTTTATAGTTCTTTTTCATACACGTTTTTTATGGCCTCACTCAACAAGGTGTATAGCGCAATGTTGTCTTCGTTTGTCAAAAGTTTTAAATGGTTTTGCATGCTCTTTTCATCGTTCCTTCTGGCTGGTCCGGTCTGTGCCTCCTTTGGGGAAATACCCTGTATTTTTTCCGCAGTTTCCAAAATGAGCGGCTTCAACAGGTCAAAGGAAAGCCCTTCCTCCAAACAGATTTCTTCACCGATTCCGTAGAGGTAATTGGTAAAATTGTTCACGAAAACCGCTGCAAGATGCAATTTTTTTCGCTGGTCGGAATCAATTACGTGGAGGTTTTCTGAAATACAAACGGCCAGTTTCTTCAACAGAAGCAACACTTCCCCATCACTTGCTTCAATGCAAATGGGAATGCTATTAAAATCCACCTTCTTTCCTTTGGAAAAGGTCTGCAGCGGATAAAAAACACCTTTTCGTTCTGACTGGATCACATCCATTTCCATGGCGCCGGAAGTGTGGGCCACAACACCATTTTTATCGGAAAGATGATTGGAAACCTCGCCAATGGCATCGTCCTTAACAGCGATAAGGTAGACATCCGCATCAAAGATTTCTGAAAAATCGTTGGAAACTGCTGTGTGGTGCGAAAACCAAGCCAAATCATTCAAATTTCGGCCTACCACCTGCACAATTTTGACCTCTTCACTTTGTGAAAAGGCTTCAAACAGATGTCGGGCTAGGTTCCCGGTACCCAAAAGAATCACGTTGAGCATGCCCAAAACTACAAATTTCGGTTTGATTGAATTAACAAATCCGTATGATTATTTCTTTGGGTCAAAAACAACAAAGTTGTAAAAAGGCCGTATTTTTGCGAGCCGTAAGCAGACCGAATTTCCATGATCGATATTCTTAAGAAAACCCTATTTTCCACAAGACTTATGGCCGTATTGTTTTTGGTATTTGCAGCAGCAATGGCCATGGGCACCTTTGTGGAAAGTTGGTACAGCACCGAAACCGCACGCATTTATATCTACAACGCCACTTGGTTTGAGGCCATCATGGTCTTTTTTGTGATCAATTTCTTTGGGAATATTTACAGATACCGATTGTTAAACTGGAAAAAATGGCCGGTCTTATTGTTGCACCTTTCTTGGATTTTGATAATAGTGGGTGCATTCGTTACCAGATATATCAGTTATGAAGGGATGATGCCCATCCGGGAAGGCGCCACCGAGAATAGAATTTATTCAGACAAAACGTATTTAACAGCATATATTGACGGTGATATTAACGGGGAGCCAAAACGCCGCATTCTGGAAGATGCCATTTTGGTGACCGAACAAGGGAAACGGTCTACACTTCCTTGGAAATCCGATTTTAATGGACAACCTTTTACCATTTCCTATGTTGATTTTATCCGTGGGGCCGAAAAAGGGCTGATTCCGGATGAAAATGGGACTGAATTCCTTCAAATTGTGGAAGCGGGAAATGGCCAACGCCATGAACACTATCTTGAAAACGGAAAAGTGGCCAGCATCCACAACGTACTCTTTGCCCTGAACAACGAAACCGACGGTGCCGTCAACATCTATTTTGATGAAGGGAACGGGTATCGAATAGCATCTCCCTTTGAAGGCAACTTTATGCGAATGGCAGACCAATTTCAGGGAACTGTGGTCAGTGATAGCATTCAACCACTTCAATTAAGGTCGCTATACAACATGGCCGGAATGCAATTTGTAATTCCAGAACCCATTGTGAAGGGTACCTACGGCATTGTGGAAGTGCCAGATGAGGAAATTACCAAAGTAACCCAGGATGCCTTGGTAGTGGCCATATCTGCCAATGGCGAGTCCAAAGAGGTTAAGCTTCTGGGTAGCAAGGGAACTACCAATTTTTCGGATAAGATTAGCGTGGGCGGTTTGGATTTTTCCTTGAGTTATGGTTCCAAGATTTACGAATTGCCCTTTTCCATAGAGTTGAATGATTTTATTGCCGAAAAATATCCGGGAACGGAGGTAGGCTACAAATCATTTATGAGCAAAATTACGGTCCATGACGAACGTCCTTTTGACTATGACATTTTTATGAACCATGTATTGGATCACAAGGGATATCGGTTCTTCCAAGCCAGTTTTGATCCAGATGAGAGAGGGACCGTCCTATCGGTCAACCATGACTTTTGGGGAACTTGGATTACCTATATTGGATATTTCTTGCTTTACATTGGATTGATGGGCATTATGTTCTTTGGGGAAACCAGATTCAGGGACTTGCAACAGATGTTGGAGAAAATCAAGGCCAAAAAAGCTGCCCTTACCATACTTTTTGTGTTGTTTTCCATGGGAATGACTCAAGCGCAGACGGATGATCATGGGCATTCCACCATGCCTACACAAGCACAGATTGATTCTGTGATCAAGGCTACCACGGTTTCCAAGGAACATGCGGAAAAATTTGGATCATTGGTGATCCAAGATGGTGGAAGAATGAAACCTTTACACACTTTTTCTTCTGAACTATTAAGAAAGTTAAGTGGTAAGGACAAGTATAGGGACATGTCAGCCGACCAGGTTTTCCTTTCCATGATGCTGAACCCCGGGGTCTGGTATACGGTGGATTTTATTGAAGTGGGCAAATGGCAAAACGATAGCATCCGAAAAGTAATCGGGGTTCCCAGCGGAACAGATTACGTAAAGGCCACTGACTTTTTTGATGACAAGGGGGCTTACAAGTTAAGATCTTATTTGGAAAAGGCCACCTCTACCACCAATCCATCCAATTTTGAAAAGGATATTAAAAAAATAGGGGAAAGGTTAAGCTTGCTGGACATTGCCTTGAGTGGTCAAATGGTAAAAATATTCCCTTTGTTGAACGATGAAAACAATAAATGGATTTCTGCTGTTGAGTATCGTTCTGGACAGTATCAGGTGCAGGATTCATTGTATTCCAATTTCATTAGGAATGCCATGCCCTATTACTTGAATTCCCTTCAACAATCCATAGTTACGGGAGATTATTCACAACCTGACAGGCTTGTAGAGGCATTCAAACAAAACCAGAAAAATCACGGAGAAGAAGTCTTGCCTTCAGACCAAAAGGTGAAAACAGAGATCATTTACAATAAGTTGGACCTTTTTAATCGATTGTATAGATACTATGCAATGGTCGGGGTGCTGTTGTTCTTTGTGCTGATTGCCAAGATTTTTAAAGAAAGAAAGTTGTTGGATGCCCTGGCCTATTTATTGAAAGGCACCATTATTCTGTTCTTTATTTGGCATACCATTGGTTTGATATTGCGTTGGTACATTTCAGGACATGCGCCTTGGAGTGATGCTTATGAAAGTATTCTCTATGTAGGATGGGCCACAATGGGTATTGGTTTGGCATTGGGCAAAAAAAGCGAGTTGACTATTGCTGCCAGTGCTTTTGTAACCTCCATGTTATTATGGATTGCCCATCAAAGTTGGGTGGACCCGGCCATTGCCAATTTGCAACCTGTATTGGATAGTTATTGGTTGATGATTCACGTTGCCGTTATTGTGGGTAGTTACGGTCCCTTTACGGTGGGGATGATTTTGGGTGTGGTGTCCTTGCTGCTGATGGTTCTTACTACTGAGGAGAACAAGAAGCGAATGGATTTGAGCATCAAGGAACTTACGGTCATCAACGAATTGGCACTTACCGCAGGACTGGTCATGTTGACCATCGGAAACTTTTTAGGTGGGCAATGGGCCAATGAGAGCTGGGGTAGGTACTGGGGTTGGGATCCCAAGGAAACGTGGGCGTTGATTTCCATCATGGTCTATGCCTTTGTACTCCATATGCGCTTGGTTCCGGGACTTCGTGGTAAATGGATCTATAATTTTGCCTCGGTCATTGCTTTTGCCAGTATCATGATGACCTATTTTGGGGTTAACTTTTACTTGGTGGGCCTTCACAGTTATGCCAGTGGAGATCAAGTGATCACCCCGAGCTTTGTATGGTATACCGTTTTGGGTGTCTTCATTTTGGGCGGGATTAGCTATTGGCGCTATAAAGTGCACTATGCCAAATAATTGAGTTTTTTCTTTTCCCTTCAAAAAAAAGTTGCATCTTTGTCTCATCATGAAGCTATAAGAATTATGTACGCGATAGATGTCACACTTGGCCTTACGCCAATAAAGTAACCGAAACACTTTTCGGTACGGTTGACATTTCCACACTTTTCTCACACATAATTCTTTTAAAATGACACATCAAAATACTTTTTCGTTTAAAAAATTTATTCAATATTTCTGGATTGCTGTTTCTGGAAAAGAAACTGAATTTACCTCAGGAAGCATCCGAAAAGCCATCTTCATGCTTTCCATTCCTATGATTTTGGAAATGCTCATGGAGTCCATTTTTGCGTTGGTGGATATTGCCTATGTCTCCAAGGTAAGTGTTAATGCGGTGGCCACCATTGGTCTTACCGAATCCGTGATTACCTTGGTATATGCCTTGGCTATTGGGTTGAGTATGGCCGCTACGGCTGTGGTTGCACGTAGGATAGGTGAAAAGGATGTCCCAGGTGCCCGGGTTGCTGCCGTTCAGGCCATTAGTTTGGGCGTTTTGATTTCCATCGTGATAGGGATCGTTGGTTTTGTGTTTGCCAAGGAAATCTTGGCGTTAATGGGCGGCGAGCCTGATTTGATAGAGGAGGGCTTCGGGTATACCAAACTGATGATAGGAGGAAACATCACCGTAGTTTTACTGTTCTTGATCAATGCCATTTTCCGTGGTGCTGGAAATGCATCCATAGCTATGTGGACCCTGGTGCTTTCCAACGGGCTGAACATTATTCTGGACCCCATGTTCATCTTTGGTTTTGGACCCATTCCAGAATACGGGGTCATGGGAGCCGCCATTGCCACAAACATTGGTAGGGGTACCGCTGTCCTATTTCAATTGGGAATTTTGTTCTTTGGTTGGGGTAAGATCAAATTGGTTCTGGCCGATTTGGTCTTGAACTTGAAGGTCATGGTAAACCTGATCAAGGTATCGTTGGGAGGGATTGCCCAATTCCTTATCGGAACTTCCAGCTGGATTTTCTTGATGCGGATTATGTCCGAGTTCGGCAGTGAAGTACTTGCGGGGTATACCATTGCTATTCGTGTAATGATGTTCACCTTGATGCCCTCATGGGGAATGAGCAATGCCGCAGCCACTTTGGTAGGGCAGAACCTTGGTGCCAGACAACCTGATAGGGCGGAAGTATCTGTTTGGAAAACAGGAAAATACAATGCCATTTTTATGGGAACGGTTTCCTTGGTCTATCTCATTTTTGCCAAGAGTATTATTTCGTGGTTCAATACCACACCGGAAGTGGTCAAAAATGGGGCACTCTGTCTTCAGGTCATAGCGGCTGGATATATCTTTTATGCTTATGGCATGGTAGTGAGCCAAGCTTTTAATGGGGCGGGGGATACCCGAACGCCCACCAAGATCAACCTGATTTCCTTTTGGCTGTTCCAATTGCCTTTGGCCTATATAACGGCCTTGGTATTTGAATGGGGGGCCGTGGGCGTTTTTATGGCCATTACACTGGCAGAAATAGTGCTGGCCATCTTAGCCATAGTATGGTTCAAAAAAGGAAACTGGAAACAGGTACAAGTATGACGGGTTTCGTATCTTTAGCGTAAAGATCAGCTAACATGAATACGAATAAAAAAGGCATCAATACCATCTGCACCCATGAAGGGGAATTGGAGGACAAATTGTTCAAAGGAGCCATTTCTCCCTTATATATGAGCACCTCCTATGAATTTGACGATGTAGATGTTAAACGATATCCCAGATACTTCAACACACCGAATCAGGAAGCACTTTGCAAAAAATTGGCGGCCTTGGAACATGCCGAGGCCGCTTTGATTTTTGGTAGTGGCATGGCGGCTGTAAGTACAGCCTTGATGACGTTTCTACAGGCCGGTGACCATATTGTATTGCAACAAACCATTTATGGGGGCACCTATAATTTTGCCGTGACCCAGTTTGAAAAGTTTGGAATTTCGTACTCCTTCACCAACGGTTGGGAAGTGGCAGATTTTGAAAGAGAGATACAGCCCAATACCAAGGTGATCTACATAGAAACACCCTCCAACCCATTGTTGACCATCACAGATGTGAAAGGAGTGGCCAATTTGGCCAAAAAGAAAGGAATCCTTTCCATGATCGACAATACATTTGCGAGTCCGATCAATCAAACACCTATCGATTTGGGTATCGATGTGATCATTCACAGTGCCACCAAGTATATGGGAGGCCATTCGGATATCTGTGCGGGGGTTGTGGCAGCGTCAAAAGAGAACATGGATAAAGTATTTAGGACAGGGATTTGTTTTGGGGGAAGTTTAAGCGATTACACGGTCTGGTTGTTGGAACGCAGCTTGAAAACCATGGCACTCCGTGTCAAGGCGCAAAATGAGAATGCCATGAAAATGGCAACCTATCTGGAGCAAAGTGACAATGTGGATAACGTATATTACCCAGGGCTTATAAACCATCCGGGCCACGAAATAGCCAAGTCACAGATGAAGGGATTTGGGGGCATGTTGTCCTTTGAATTGAATCCAAACATTGATGCATCCTTGTTTTTTAAAGAGTTGCAATTGATAAAACCTTCCATGAGTCTGGCAGGGATTGAAAGCACCATGCTTTCCCCGACCAAAACCTCACATGCATTGATGAGTCCAGAAGATAGGGCCAAGCAAGGGATAAAGGACTCATTGATTCGGTTTTCGTTGGGCATCGAAGAAACAGAAGATTTAATAGCGGATATTGAACAGGCCATAGCCAAGGTCAAATCAATGACAGTGACCGCATAAAAGAATATATGAAGTTAGATATTTTAGTATTTGGGGCTCACCCAGATGATGCAGAGTTGGGAGCTGGCGGCACTATTGCCAAGGAAGTTTCCAAAGGAAAAAAAGTGGGAATCGTGGATTTGACCCGCGGTGAGTTGGGAACCAGGGGTACAGCAGAGATCCGGGATCAAGAGGCTGCCAATTCGGCCAAAATCTTGGGGCTTGCCGTTCGCGAGAATATGGAGTTTGCAGATGGTTTTTTCACCAACGACAAGGACCATCAAATGGAGCTCATCAAGATTATCCGAAAATACCGTCCGGAAACGGTGCTTTGCAATGCCATTGACGATAGGCACATAGATCATGGAAAAGGCAGTAAATTGGTAAGTGACGCTTGTTTTTTAAGTGGGCTGGTCAAAATTGACACTAAAATGGACGGGGATGATGCTTGGCAAGACCCATGGAGACCTAAAAAGGTGTACCACTATATCCAATGGAAAAACTTGGAACCTGATTTTGTGGTGGATGTTTCCGGTTTTGTGGAGAAAAAGGTAGAGGCGATCAAAGCCTATACCTCCCAATTTTATGACCCAAATAGTGATGAGCCTGAAACCCCCATCAGCAGTAAAAACTTTATTGACAGTGTAATCTATAGAGCCCGTGATTTGGGTAGGATTGTTGGTGTGGAATATGCCGAAGGTTTTACCGTGGAGCGCTTTGTGGCAGTGGACTGTTTGGATAATCTAATTTGATCAACCGGCTTTTTGGTATTTTTTTTCTGCTTTGGGTACGGTGAAGAAGAAAGTGGTTCCCTTGCGAGGTACACTTTCCACCCAGATTTCACCCTTGTTTTTTGTTTTTTTCTCCTTGCATAGGGAAAGTCCCAACCCGGTACCTTTCTCATTGTTGGTGCCGTAGGTGGTGATATTGCTGGAATCCTTGAAGATTTTCTTCTGGATTTCTTCGTTCATTCCAATGCCGGTATCTTTTACTGAAACTAGCAATGTATCATCTTTTTCTTGGGCTTCCAAAGTGATAAGCCCATTGTCAGGAGTAAATTTGATGGCATTGCTCAACAAGTTTCTGACTACAATATCAATTTGGTTTTGATCGGCCCAAATATGGGTGTCTTCTGGAAGTTGGTTGATTACCTTAATTGATTTGCTATTGGCAAGTTCGGACAGCAATTGCATGTTGTTGTCCACAATCTTATCCAAGGAGACCCGCTTCGGCTTGGTCACCACACCATTGAGCTGGTTTTGCCCCCAAGACAATAAATTGTTCAGTGTAAAGGAAATATTTTCCACATCGGTCTTCAACTTTGGTATGAACGACAGGAACTCGTCTTTGGTAATCTCACCATCGGTGAAGAGTTTGAGCAAACTTTGCAGGGCCCCAATAGGTCCCCTTAAATCGTGTCCGATAATGGAAAACAATTTGGTCTTGGTCTTGTTGATCTCATGGAGTTCGGCCTCACGTTCCGTTACCGCCTGTGATTTTTCATGAAGCTCTTTGTTCAACTTCTTCTGAATGTTCTCACTTCGCCTAATAACGAAGGTAATAATGCTGAGTATCAATAAGATGATAACAGAAAAGTAAATATAGTTTCGTTGCTTTGCCAATGCAGTTTGGTTTGCTTCTATCAACTCTTGCTTTTCCTGTTCATATTGCAATTTGGTCTCCAAAAGTGAGAGACTTTGTTTGTTCTTGTCCTTGAACAGAGAATCGGAAAGTCTTTTAAAAGTCTCCAAGTAGGCAATGGCAGCTGCATTTTCCCCCTTCTTTTTGTGCAATTTGTACAAGGTTTCAGAACAGTCCATCTGCCCTTGCAATGATTTTATTTTTCGGGAGAGCTGCAACCCCTCTTCTGCATAGGCCAAGGAAAGGCTGTCCCTTCCCAACCCAAGGTTCACCTTGGCCATGCCATTCATCAATTGGATCTTGATACGATCATCCTCTATTTCGCGTTTAAAGAGCATGTTACTCTGATCGTACCAATACAGTGCCCATTGGTGTTTATCCTGGTCAAGATAAATATCTCCCTTCACTTGGTAGGCATAGGCCAACCAATCGTATATTTTGTTTTTCTCGAAAGTGTTGATGCTGCGATTAATGTTGAACATGGCATTTTTATAATCTTTTGCATCCATATATAGGGATGCCATGTTACTTTGGGTTTCCG
>JAGQZL010000049.1:12822-13387 GCA_020434915.1 Allomuricauda sp.
CATCGTCTCCCAGTTTTCTATTGATTTTTTGCACTGTGTCATAAAACATCAGGGCATTCTTAAAATCTTTCTGATCTGCATATAGTGCGGCAATGTTCTCATTCAAAATGGAGAGCATCTTCTGATTGTCAATTTTTCGGGCAATGTCAATACCCTTCAAGTTCATGTTCAGGGCATCTGCATAATTTCCTTCAAAACTATAATTTTGGGCAAGCGTGTTTACGATGGACAACTCACATTCAAGATCTTCTATTTCCCTTGCCAGTTTTAGGGCTTCCTGAAACAGCGGCATGGATTTTTTCCGGTCTCCTTTGTTATAGTAATAACTGGCCATGGCATCCAATCCTTTTACTTTACCATAGCCATAGTCAATATCCTTACTATAGTCTAAAACTCTTCCGGCAATGGAACCAAGGCTATCGATGTCAAGATACCGATAGGAATAAGCCAACCTGATCAAAAGGTTAATGTGGGTAGTATCCTTTGAATTAAACCTATTGGTGGACTCTAATCGCTGTAGTTTGAACGCCAAACTGTCCCTAATACTTGATTGGGAAGCAACAGG
>JAGQZL010000004.1 GCA_020434915.1 Allomuricauda sp.
ATTAAAATAAAAAAGAATGACCCGTTCAGAGGAAAATTATATCAAAGCGGTATATCATTTAGGAGAAATGACGGAAGCCCCAGTTTCTACCAATGCCATTGCGGAACAAATGGAAACAAAGCCATCATCTGTAACGGACATGGCCAAAAAATTGGCCGAAAAAGGTTTGATCGACTATGTAAAATACCAAGGCATCTCACTGACTGATTTGGGAGTCAAAATGGCCCTTTCCATCATCAGGAAACACCGATTGTGGGAAACTTTCCTTGTGGAAAAGTTGGATTTCTCATGGTATGAGGTACATGAAGTGGCCGAGCAACTGGAACATATTAAAAGTGAACAGCTTATTGATAGGTTGGATGAGCATTTGGGTTTTCCAAAGTATGATCCACATGGGGACCCCATTCCTGGCAAGAACGGAGAGGTTCAAGAACATAAAAAGGCGTTGTTGAGTGAACTTCCCGTGGGTGCGGAAGGTATTTGTGTTGGAGTGAAGGACAGTTCGTCGGCTTTTTTACAATACTTGGATAAATTGGGAGTTGCCATTGGTAAGCCTGTAAGTATTGTGGGGAAAGAAGTTTTTGATGGGTCCCTACACCTAAAAATTGGCGAAAAGGAACATACCGTTTCACATCAGATAGCCACTAATATCTACTTAAAATAAGAAGCTATGGAAAATCCATTGGTTGCGTTGATTTTGGGACTTTTGGGGGTTGGGATTTTGGTTTGGGTCTTCTGGCCTAAATCAGGATTGTTGGCCCGTTTTGGGAAAGCTAGGATGAGTTCGCAGCGGGTGCTTTTGGAAGACACTTTGAAATATTTGTTCGATTGTGAGTACAAAGGCATTGGTTGCGACTTGAACAGTGCCGCGGGCAATCTCAACATCGGTGGCGATCAAATGGCTAAACTACTGGCCCACCTCAAAGAAATGGGATTGGTGGTGTTCGAAGGCCATCAAATTTACCTGACCGATACAGGAAAATCCTATGCACTTCGTATTGTGCGGGTACACCGAATTTGGGAGCGATATCTGGCCGATGAAACAGGAGTGGCACAAATGGATTGGCACGGAGAGGCCGATATTCGGGAACACCAGCTATCACTGGAAGAAGCCAACAAGATTGCCGCAAGTATGGGGAATCCGGCCTTTGACCCCCATGGAGATCCTATTCCATCCAAAGAAGGTCAGGTGCCACCTTTTTCAGGATTGACATTGAATAATTTGAAGGAAGGAGAGGTGGCTCAAATTGTACATATTGAGGATGAACCGCATTATATTTTTGAACAACTTTCGGCCCAAGGGCTATACCCGGGCATGCAGGTGTATCTATTGGATGTCCAAAAGGGCAAGGTCACCTTTGCAGCGGACGGAAATGAGTGTGTGCTCACGCCACTTTTTGCATCTGCAATTACGGTACAGTCACTGCCAAAGGCCGAACCCATACAAGAAGGCTATCAACGCCTTTCCGATTTGCAACCGAATGAGACAGCAACTATAGTAGGGCTCTCATCTTATTGTAGGGGGCTTCAAAGAAGAAGGTTGATGGATTTCGGGATTGTACCCGGAAATACCATCACCGCAGAGCTGGAGAGTGCATCAAGAGACCCTATTGGGTATCGCATTTTGGGAACCACCATTGCCATCAGAAAGGATCAGGCCAATCTTATATTTATCAACAACATAAAAAAGGAAAACCATGAGCAATCAGCCTAATTGTGAAAATTGTCCGGTACATCACAAGAGTAACTTGGTTCGCTTGGGCATTGATATGGACAAGGTGGACTATGTAGTGGCCCTTGCCGGAAATCCGAATACAGGAAAAAGTACAGTATTCAACAATCTTACCGGGCTAAGACAGCATACAGGAAACTGGCCTGGGAAGACCGTGGGCAGGGCCGAAGGTGCTTTTTCCTATGAAAACGACAGATATAAGATTGTAGACTTGCCAGGAACCTATTCGTTGCTTTCTACAAGTACCGATGAAGAAGTAGCCCGAAACTTTATTCTCTTTGGCCGTCCAGATGTAACGGTGATTGTTGCAGATGCTACGCGTTTGGAGCGCAACCTAAACTTGGTATTGCAGATTCTGGAAATAACCGACAGGGCCATTTTGTGTTTGAACTTGATGGATGAGGCTAAACGCAATCACGTGGAAATAGACGTGCGTGCCCTATCTAGGGAATTGGGTATTCCAGTGATTCCCACTTCGGCACGAAAAAGGGAAGGGATGCCAGAGCTCGTTGCCATGATTTCCGATGTGGCCTCAGGTAAATATGTCTGCAAACCACACAGACAACGTAACCACACACCCCAGTTGAGACATGCCATTGGTACGTTAGCAAAAAAATTGACGGATCAATATCCGGGGCTCCCAAATGCAGATTGGGTGGCCCTGCGCTTGATTGAAGGTGACCAAAGCATTGTAGAGGCCCTGCAAAATGGAATATTGGAAGATTTGGTAGAAAACACAACACCGATGGCCGTATGAAAGAACAGCAAAAAAAGAATACAGAAGAGATTTTGGAAATGGCCAACCATCTTAAATGGGATTTGGGGATGGGAATCCATGACAAGATTGTGTCTTCCTTGTATGCCGATGCGGCACAAATTGCCCGAAAAACGGTTTCCATGGATGGGGACAAACCCGCCTTTAGTTTGGAACGCAAAGTGGATAAGGTAGTTACCAGCAGATTGCTGGGTTTCCCCATCATGTTTATTCTGCTGGCCGTGGTTTTTTGGGTCACCATTTCAGGCGCAAATTACCCTTCAGGGTTGTTGGCTTCCTTGCTGGTGGACACGTTGCATCCCATTCTCAAAAATGCAGCTGATGGTGTTATGCCTTGGTGGTTGTCCGGAGTGTTGGTGGATGGCGCTTATTTGGCCATGGCCTGGGTCATTTCCGTAATGCTGCCGCCGATGGCCATCTTTTTTCCCTTGTTCACCTTGTTGGAAGATTTGGGATACTTGCCCCGTGTTGCCTTCAACATGGATAGTTTGTTCAGAAAAGCGGGTGCACACGGAAAGCAGGCATTGACGATGAGCATGGGCTTTGGCTGCAATGCTGCGGGAGTGATTGCAGCTCGGGTCATCGATAGCCCAAGGGAACGATTGATTGCAATCATTACCAATAATTTTTCGCTCTGCAATGGCCGTTGGCCCACCCAAATTTTGATTGCTACCATCTTCATTGGAGGCATGGTTTCCCCTTTTTGGGCAGGAATAGTCTCTACAGGTGCCGTTGTGGGTATCGCAGTTCTGGGAATTGCGTTTAGCCTAGTTGTTTCTTGGGGTTTGAGCAAGTCCGTGTTGAAAGGTGAGGCATCCACATTCAGTTTGGAATTGCCCCCATACAGGCCGCCAAGAATTTGGCAAACATTGTACACCTCATTGATTGATCGTACGCTGTTCGTTTTATGGCGCGCGGTGGTGTTTGCCATACCGGCAGGAATCGTGATTTGGCTGGTTTCCAATATTACCATTGACGGTGTGAGCCTGGCCGAATATTTTATTGATTGGTCCAATCCTTTTGCAGTGGTCTTCGGGTTGAACGGGGTTATTCTGTTGGCCTACATTATTGCCATACCTGCCAATGAAATAGTGATTCCCACCATTTTAATGCTTACAGTACTAGTAACGGGGATGAGCGGAATCGGGGAAGGGTCCGGAGTCATGTTTGAACTGGACTCCATCACAAGTACCGAACAAATATTAAGAGCAGGGGGTTGGACATTGTTGACCGGAATCAATCTTATGTTGTTCAGCCTATTGCACAACCCCTGTTCTACGACCATATACACCATCTACAAAGAAACCAAGAGCGTAAAATGGACGGTAGTGGCCACTTTATTGCCCATAGTATTGGGCTTTATGGTATGCTTCTTTACGGCTCAATTGTGGTATTTGTTCACTTAAGGGGACTTAGGATTATCCGCCTATCAAATCAAAAACACCCTTGGTCAAAAATTGGTCTGTTTCATTTAAATCTGTGGCATTTATCTCAGTGAACCCATCATAGGTTTCCCCTTGCGTAACTGCCACGCGTTCGAAGGTATAACCAGTATCGGTTTTTCCAGTTAATTTCAGTACATAGGAAGTGCCTTCAGATTCAATGACCGCCTCAGAGGGCAATGACCATGCTCTTGTGGTATCGGTCATGATCATGGCATTGACAAACATCCCTGGTAAGAATCCGCCATCCTCATTTTCAACATGTCCGTGTACTTTAATGGTGCGTTTGGCATCATCTATGGAGGTGCCTACCAAATGCACTTCGGCCTTATAAGTCTCGTCTGATGCCTCTGGGATTTTAAACAGAATCTCTTGGCCTTTTTTTACTTTTAAAATGTCCTTTTCAAAAACCGTGAGTTCCAAATGCACATGTTCATTGTCCACAATTTCCATTATTTCGGTGGCCGGGGAAACATAACTTCCCATGGATACGTTCATTTTGGTCACACTGCCATGTATTGGGGCATAAATGGCAGTTTCAGAAGTTATGGAACCTTGTTCCACCTTACTGGGTGAAATGTTCAGCATCTGTAATTGTTCTTTCAGGCCTTGGTAGCGGGCTTTGGCCATTTCATAATTGCTCTTGGCCTGAAGGTAATTCTTTTGGGAAGCAATTTTCTCTTCAAAAAGCGTTTGGTTTCGTTCGTATTCAGCCTTTAAAAAATCCAATTGATTGAACACTTCCAGATAATCCTGCTGCATTTGAACAAATTCCTGGTTTTCCAGAACCACCAATAGTTCTCCTTTTTTTACCCAGTCGCCAATCAACAACGGGGTCTTTTTCACAAAACCGCCCATAAATGCGGTAATACTGGCCCTGTTTTCAGGTGGCACATCTATCATGCCGCTGGTTTCCACCATTTTTGGGAAGGTGCGTTGTTCCATGGACCCCAACATTAAATCGTTGGTATCAAATTGGGCTTGGGTAACGATGATGCCCGAATCCGTTGCTTCCTTTGAAGCAGATTCTGCATTGTTCTTGTTGCCACAACCTATCAATAGCAATAGGAAAAGAGTGGCGATATTATGGGTTATATTTTTCATGTTTATAATGTTATGGTCAAGTAGTTAATGGCGATTACAGTTTGATTGTATTGGTTGAGCACGTCCAAATAATTAAGTTGGATTTCATAGGCATTTTCGATGCTCTGGATGTACTGGAAAAAGTCGATTTCCCCATTCATGAAATTTCCAGAGGCCGCTTTCAGGATTTGTTCGGAAAGATGCTCACCTTCCTCTTCATAGTACGATAATTCCTTGGCTTGTTGTTCCAATTGTCCCAACAATGTTTTGTACCGCTGGTTGGTGGTAACAACCATTTCGCGGTTCTCCATGGCCGTGATCTTGGTCTGAATCTTGGATGATTTGACCTTGCTGCTATGCCCAAAGAAGAAAATCGGGATCCGTAATCCCAATTGCACTCCATAAAGTGAGGTGCCTAGCCCTTTGTTGGTGCCCTGAAAATAATCAACGTCTATGTCTGGCAACAAACGGTTTTCCTCCAATCGTTTTTGTGCATTGCTCAACTCTTGCCGTTGCTCCAAAAAGGCACTTTCCGTTTCCAGCATTCCCACAATATTGGTTACCGATAGTTTTTCCGGTTTTTCCAAAACAATATCCAAGGTGTCACCAGCCTGCACCAGACTTATGATTTGTTGGTAGGAGGTCAATATTTCCTGTCGGATTTTGGAATACGCATTGACAATCTGCCGCTGCTTGGCCTGGGCCGTCACTTTTTCCAGATAGTTGGTCTCACCCAGCTCAAAACGCCTTTCGGCGGCATGGGAAAATTTACTGTAAATACTATCCAAGGTCTCATAAAGCAAAGCTTTTTGTTGCAAGGTCTGGTATTGATGGTAAACTGCGCTCAATGATTGGTACAATGTCTTCTTTTTGATTTCAAAGCCAGCTTTTTGAAGCTCGTAATTTGTTTTTTGAAGTCGACTTTTGGCCCCGTACACCGTTGGAAACTCAAATATTTGTTTTGCACCAAAGACCTTTAAGGGTTCTCCGTTAAAGGCTAGGTTGTTTTCATCGTATTGATAGTAGACATCGGTTTTATCAAACTCAAAAGCGGTTCCTTTAAGTGTTTCGGCCTGATCCACCATCAATGCTCCCGCTTGAATGCCTTTGTTGTTCTCCAAGGCCATGGACTTCAGTTCTTCCAGATTCAATTTGGACTGGGAAAATCCGGAAAATGAAACCAATAACAAGAGTATGGTCGCTGTACTTTTCCTCATTTGTTTCTTTTTTCCAATTTTTCGAAACTTAACATTATGTGCATAAGCATACAGAACAGGCAACACGACCAAAGTTAGCATGGTGGCTGTGACCAAACCTCCAATGACCACCGTTGCCAAGGGGCGTTGTACCTCTGCCCCAGCATTGGTGGAAACGGCCATGGGAAGAAATCCCAATGCCGCCGCCGAAGCGGTCAACAGAACAGCTCTTAACCTGTCCTTGGTCCCTTGTTTGATCAAATCCTCCATGGAATCAAAGTCTTTACCCTTCAATTCCTTAAAGTGTTCAATGAGAACAATACCGTTCAGTACGGCAATCCCAAAAAGGGCAATGAACCCAACCCCCGCGGAAATACTGAAGGGCATATCGCGCAACCAAAGCAATAATACACCACCTACTGCCGATAGCGGAATGGCTGAGAAAATCAATAAGGCTTCCTTCACAGATCCAAAAGCAAAATAGAGCATGATGAATATGAGGAGGAGTGCAATAGGTACGGCAATCATCAACCTAGCTTTTGCATTTTGAAGGTTTTCAAACTGACCACCATAGGTGATGGTATAACCAGGGGGCAATTGGATATGCTCATTGATCAACAATTGTACATCGTCCACTACGGATTGCAAATCGCGGTTACGAACGTTGATTCCAACCACAATGCGCCGCTTGGTGTCGTCCCTAGAGATTTTGGCCGCCCCTTTTTGGTAGGTGATTTCAGCCAGTTCGCTCAATGGGATTTTACCACCGCTGGGGATATCCACATACAGATTCTTGAGGTCTGAAATGTCATGTCTGTTTCCGGCATCCAACCGAACGGCCAAATCAAATTGGCGTTCCCCTTCAAATACACTGCCCACTACTTTGCCGGCAAATCCCATGGCGATCATCTCGTTCAGATCGGCGATATTGAGGCCATGACGGGCAATTTTTGCACGATCATAGGCAACGTTCATTTGGGGCAGTCCCTCTACTTTTTCAACTGTAATGTCCGAAGCACCTTCCACATCCTGAATCAAGTCTTTGATTTCGTTGGCCTTGCGGTTCAAGGTTTCCAGGTTATGGCCAAATATTTTGATTGCAATATCGGCCCGTACCCCGGTGATCAATTCGTTGAACCGCATCTCAATGGGTTGGGTAAACTCCACTTCCATACCAGGAATCACAGCAAGGGCCTCTTTAAACTTGTCGGCCAGTTCATCCTTGGATGCTGCAGAAACCCATTCCTTTTTCGGTTTTAAAGCAATGATTACGTCACTTTCTTCCATGGACATGGGATCGGTGGGGACCTCGGCGGCACCGATTCGGCTCACCACCTGTTTCACCTCGGGAAACTGTTCCATCAAAATTTGTTCAATCTTGGTAGTGGTTTCAACGGTTTTGGCTAGTGAAGTTCCGGTTTTTAACACGGGTTGGATCACAAAATCCCCTTCGTCCAAAGTGGGAACAAATTCCCCACCCATGGTAGAGAATAATAATACGGCTCCGACCAACAAAGCAGCGGCAATCGACAGCACTAATTTTTTGCTGTTCATGGCCCAATGAATCACAGGTTCGTATTGTTTGTTGATCCACTGCATCAATCGGGCGGAAATGCCTTTTGATGCATTTTTTGCGGGTTTTAGGAAAAGTGCAGAGGCTACGGGCACATAAGTGAAACATAGTAGAACGGCCCCTAAAAGTGCAAAACTGAAGGTCAATGCCATAGGTTTGAACATTTTTCCTTCCACGCCACTCAAGGAGAGGATGGGTATGAACACGATCAAAATGATCAACTGTCCAAATACCGCGGAGTTCATCATTTTGGAAGCACCCTCCACGGTAATTTTATCTTTGATCGACTGTGTTTCTCCTTTGTTCAATTGGGCCAACTCCCCTTGCCGTTGTGTAATCTGGAATGCAATGTATTCCACAATGATCACCGCACCGTCTATGATAATACCAAAGTCGATGGCCCCCAAACTTAACAGGTTGGCATCGACACCAAAAATGTTCATCAGGGTTAGGGCAAACAAGAGGCACAATGGAATTACAGAGGCCACTACGAGTCCCGATCTCCAATTTCCCAAAAGCAAAACCACTACAAAGATGACGATCAAACAGCCCAAGATCAGGTTTTCGGTCACCGTGAAAGTGGTTCTTCCAATGAGTTCGCTCCGATCCAAAAATGGGTTGATGTACACGCCTTCCGGCAGCGATTTGGAAATACTGGCCACACGTTCTTTAACCGCCTCAATGACCCGTTTGGAGTCGGCATCCTTCAACATCATGATTTGGCCGAGCACTTTTTCGCCCTCTCCATTGCCTGTAATGGCGCCAAATCTAGGGGCACTTCCAAAACCTACGTTTGCAATGTCCTTTATATAGATTGGGATGCCATTTCTTGTGGTAACGACAATGTTTTCAATATCCTTCAAATCGCTGACCAATCCTTCACCCCGTATAAAGTAGGCTTGGTTGACCTTTTCAATATACCCACCCCCACTTACACTATTATTCATTTCCAAAGCGGTGAACACTTCCTTGGCGGTGATGTTGAGGGCGTTCAATTTTTGGGTTTGGATGGCCACTTCATATTGTTTGAGGAATCCACCCCAGGTATTGACTTCCACAACCCCTGGAATACCCGAAAGTTGTCGTTTTACGATCCAATCCTGAATGGTCCGAAGATCCGTGGCCGTGTATTGGTCTTTGTGTTTGGCATCCACGTCTAGAATATATTGGTAGATTTCACCCAAACCTGTGGTAATCGGACCCATTTCTGGAGTGCCGAAACCTTCCGGAATCTTGCTGGAGGCCGATTTTATTTTTTCGGCAATAAGTTGTCTGGGCAAGAAAGTGCCCAAATCGTCATCAAAAACGATCGTAACCACCGAAAGCCCAAACTTGGAGACGGACCTAATTTCCTTTACGCCAGGCAGGTTGGCCATTTCAAGTTCCACAGGATAGGTGATAAACTGTTCCATATCCTGAGTGGACAAGCTTCTTGAAGTAGTGATTACCTGGACTTGGTTGTTGGTAACATCGGGGACTGCCCCAATGGGTATTTGTGAGAGGGAGTACAACCCAATAAGGGCTATAAACGTTGTGAATAACAGAACAATGAATTTGTTCCGAATACTAAAATTGATAATTTTTGAAAACATGATTCATAGAAATAGATACTATTATAAAATTCAATAAAGCTTCATGGTAGGCAGCCAGCTCCGGCTGACCATACTATGTTCTATGCATGTTTGGGCGGCTGGAAGGGATCGTCACCCCACACTGTGGAATAGGAGATTTGATAGTGGAAATTCCCTTTTTGTACCAACGGGATTTCCGATTTGGAGTCAAAGAAAGATTTGGAGTCCATTACAAAGACCAAGGGTTGTGCACATTGGGTTTGGTGCTGAAATGGCAATTTTTCGTGCTCTTTTTGTTCTTCTTGGTGCTTTTCACTGTGGGAATCCTTTAACTCCCCATAGTGTTTGGACATAAATACCATAAAGTTATCGCCATATTCCGCTGAGTGGAATTGGTAGTGCTCAATCAGTTCATCCAACTCCACCAAATCATTGAAATGGATGTTGATGCTCTGTAAGAAAATGAGCACTGCGGTACCTATGGTAATTAATTTGTTCATCCTGACCCTATAAAATTACGATAATCCCCAGTAGGTTAAATGTTTGAATCCTAATTTAGAATGAGTCTGGTTCTATTGGGATGCCTTATTGTATTTTAAGGATAACAGCTTGGTAGGGTTGAAGGGAGATTTCCCCTTGCGATATGTCAATGACATTGTAGTTGTTGATCAACACATTGTCTGAAGGTTTAATGTAATCTAGTTTTATGGACGAATCACTGTTTGAAAAATTTAAAAGCACCAACCATTTTTCATTTCCCAAAGCTCTGGTGTATGCATAGATGGTTGGGTGTTCAGGTGATATTAGTTCATAACTTCCATATACCAGAACCGGATTTTCCTTGCGAAGTTTTGTTAACCCCCTAAAATGGTTCAGCACAGAATTGGAATCTGAATCTTCAACTTGTACATTGATTGTTTTAAAATTTGGATTTGCCGGTAGCCAAGGGGTTCCTGATGTGAAACCAGCATTGGTGGAACCATCCCACTGCATGGGGGTGCGGCCGTTGTCCCGGGAGCCGAAATTGAGTTTTTCCATGAACAGGCCCATATCCTCACCTTCGGACAATGCTTTTTGGTACCCATTGATAGCGGCAATGTCTTGGTATTGTGAAATAGAATCAAAATCGATATTGGTCATGCCCAGTTCATCCCCATAATAGCAATAAGGCGTACCACGCATACTAAGGATAAAGGTATTCAACAGTTTGGTGGAAGCACTCCTGAACGCATCGCTATCATTGCCCCACCTGCTCACCATACGGGCCTGGTCGTGGTTGGCCAAAAAGATGGATAACCAACCATCATCCGCAAATTCTTGGTCCCATTTGGTGAACACTTCCTTCATGGTGGCCACATCATATCCTTCATATTTGGGAATGTCCACCCCTTCGAAGGCATAGGCCATATTGAGCTCCTGCCGGTCTTTATCCACCAATTTGTGGGCATCATCAAAATTCCGACCCGCTCCTTCAGCCACGCTAAATACATCATATTTGCTGAAAACTGCCTCGTTCATTTCCTTCAAGTAATCGTGAAGGCCATCCTGCATGGCATAATATTGAATAAAATCCTTTTCATAACCCTCGGGGAATTTCGGATAGGTGGTATCCTTGGCCGCAAACTGGAAGGCATCCAATCGGAATCCATCCACACCCTTATCCGCCCAAAATTTCATAATGTCGTAGACTTCCTGTCGCACCTTCGGGTTGGACCAATTCAAATCGGGTTGTTGTTTGGCAAAGTAATGTAGGTAATAGGCATTGGTCAACGTATCGTATTGCCAAGCGTCTCCCTTGGCGTCGAACAGACTGTAACGGTAGGGTGGGTCTCCTTTTTCGGCAGGCCACCAGTGGTAATAATTCCGGTACGGATTGTCCCGGGAACTTCTGGATTGCTTGAACCATTCGTGCTGATCACTGCTATGGTTCACCACTATGTCCATGACCAATTTGATGTCGCGTTGGTGCATACCGGCCAGTAGGCTGTCAAAATCTGCCATCGTACCGAATTCTTCCATGATACCACGGTAGTCGCTCACATCATACCCATTATCGGCATTGGGTGAGGTATAAATGGGATTGAGCCAAACGGCCGTGACCCCCAAACTTTTAATGTAGTCCAACTTTTCGATGATACCCTTCAGGTCACCCACGCCATCACCATCGGAATCCTTAAAGCTTCGGGGGTAGATTTGGTAGACGATGGCCTCTTTCCACCATTGGGCATTTTCAACTGTGGTCTGGGGCTGTTCTTTTGGTTTTTGATTACAGGATAGAACCACAATGAGCATTATAAAAAGGCAAACCACCCATTTTGTTGAGGAACGTTTCATACTTGTTGGTTTATGTGCAGTGTTCCTTAAAGATAGGTTATTTGCCTGTATATTCTTTTATGGCTTGTCTTTTCTATTCCAAACTGATGGTACCACTCCCATTTTTTCCAAAAGGGCATTCACTTTTGGAAGCTGTGATTGAATGGTACTGTTCAATTTGGCCATGTGTTCGTCCAATTCCTTTGATAGTTCATCATACACCACGTATGCAGCATCTGTGGGTCTGGCATCCCCATTTTCAATACTTCGTTGCAAGGCATTGAATCGGTTGTTCAGTTTGATCGGGAAGTTCAAGGGATCCTGACCGGATTGGTTCTTGGTCTGATACAGGTCTTCCTCAATTTCGGTAAGGGTGCCCATAAAATCACTGGATAGCTTTTTGAACTGACGGCTCGAAATACCTTTGCCCAAACTATCCAATTGCTTACGGATATCCCTGATCTGGATGACGGCTTCATTGGCAATGGTGGCTTTTTTGGTGATTTTGGATGCCAAGTCAAATTGTTTTTGAAGGTCTTCGGCCGTAATGCCCTTCAAGTTGGGGTCCATTTCAATGGTAAACGGATAGCTTTTGATGACCTCTGGGCCAACTTTCATTTGTACCGTGTAAGATCCTAGAGGTGCTTTAGGCCCCTGCTTGGCTGAAGCTCCCCAAATGATGATGCCATCAAAAGTGATGGGACCGGGATATCGTAAATTCCAAGTAAAGGTATTGATGCCTTTCGCCGTAGTGGGTTTAGTGCTACTTCCTCGGCTATACCAAGAAGGACCTTCTGCTTTTTCATATTTGGGTTTGTTGCCGCCAAAGGCTTCTATCAAATTGTTGTTGGCATCAAAGATGGAAAAGGTAACGCTGTCCACCTGTTCTTCCAGATAATATTGGAAAGTGGCATTGGTAATCCCCCTAATCGCATTGGTGGGTTTAAACAGTACATTTCTATCACTGATAAGCTCTTCTGAATATTCCCGTAAAGGTTGAATGTCGTCCAAGATCCAAAATCCCCTGCCGTGTGAGCCCAACACCACATCGTTGTCTTTGATCACCAAATCTCTAATTGGAGTGTCCGGCAAATTCAATTGAAGGGACTGCCATTGCTCCCCATCGTTCATGGAAAAATAAACGCCGTGTTCGGTGGCCAAAAACAATAAGCCCTCCCTTTCATGGTCTTCTCGAATGGCTCGTGCAAAATGTCCTTTTTCTATCCCGTTGATGATTTTGGTCCAAGTTTTTCCGTAGTCGTGGGTCTTGAAAACGTAAGGCTCACGATCGTCCACTTGGTAACGGTTGGCAGCTACGTACAAAGTACCCGGATTGTGGATGGATTCATCAATGATGCTTACCCGTGAAAATTTGGGCAATTCTGTTGGGGTAATATCTTCCCAGTTTTTACCACCGTCCCGGGTAATATGGATCTTGCCATCATCCGATCCCGCCCAAATGGTATTGATGTCATGATTGGATGGTGCCAAAGCAAATACGGTGGCATAGATTTCAGGCCCGTTCATGTCCATAGTAATAATACCTCCCGTTTTTCCGAGTGTTTCCGGGTCGGCATAGGTAAGGTCCGGACTGATTTTTTCCCAGGTCTGTCCATCGTTTATGGTTTTCCAAACGTGTTGGGAGCAGGTGTACATTACATTGGGGTCATTTGGCGCGAACATGATGGGGAATGTCCATTGCCAACGTTCCGGTAGGGCACTGGCAGGTTCTCCTGAGAAGAAGCGGGGGTACACTTGAATGTCCCTGACCTGTCCATTGCTACGGTCATATCGCGTCAATAGTGCTCCTTGGCTTCCGGCATAAAATATATCCGGATTGGTCGGGCTTTGGGTGATCCAGCCGCTTTCGCCACCGCCAACAGCATAATACCATCCGTGGTTGGGGCCACGGGCCTGCATAAAATCCCATCCGTCACTGGGCATGGCCAAGGTGCTGTTGTCCTGTTGGGCGCCTACCACATGGTAGGGCACATCGCTCGTGGCCATTACGTGATAGAATTGTGATGTGGGATAATCCTGTTCGGTCCATGTTTTTCCCCCGTTGCTGCTCACCACACCGCCACCATCATTGGAACTGATCATGCGTTCGGGATTGTTTGGGTCGATCCAAAGATCATGGTTGTCGCCATGGGGGGTATTGATGGTTACGTCAAAAGTTTTTCCTCCATCTGTAGATTTGAAAAAGCCAACGTTTAAGCCGTACACCACATCCTTGTCCTTGGGGTCAGCGTAAATTCGGGAGTAATAAAAAGCACGCTGGCGTAGTTTTCTTTCGTTGTTGGTAAGTTCCCAGGTTTTTCCTCCGTCATCCGATCTAAATACACCTCCCTCGTTGGCTTCCACAATGGCCCAAACACGGTTGGAATCTACCGGGGACACGGTTACCCCAATTTTTCCGATCGGACCTTCAGGCATTCCTTGATTTTTGGTAAGGTCGGTCCAAGTTTCTCCACCATCGGTGGATTTCCACAATTTACAATCGGGACCACCACCCCACATTTTCCAAGCTTTTCGGTACACTTGCCAAGTACTGGCATAAAGGGTATTGGGGTTGTTTCGGTCGATTATCAAATCAGCAGCCCCCGCTTTGGGGCTCACATACAATACTTTTTTCCAGGATTTTCCGCCATCCACACTTTTGAATACCCCTCGTTCTTCATTATCGCCATAAGGATGTCCTAGAGCGGCAACGTACACAATATTTTCATTGGTAGGGTCCACCCGAACCCTTGAAATGGCTTGGGTTTCTTCGAGCCCTAAATGGGTCCAGGTTTTTCCGCCATCCGTGGTTTTGTATACGCCATCGCCTTGGGTAATACTTCCCCTCAACTGGGTTTCCCCCATACCAATGTACACCACATCTGGATTGGTTTCTGCCACGGCCACGGCACCAACCGAAGAACTGGTTACCTGACCATCCGTTACTGCGGACCATGTATTACCACCATCGATGGTTTTCCAAAGACCACCACCTGTGGCGCCAAAATAATATTCGTTGGGCCTAGAGGGACTTCCCGCACAACCCAAGGACCTTCCTCCGCGGTCCGGCCCAATGTTCCGCCAGGTAAAGCCACTGTAAAAACTGGTGTCTACCTGTACTGAATTGGTTGAATTTTGAGAGTAATTGATGAGAGAGACCAGGAACAGGGCCAGAAAAGACCCTATTTTGGTTGAGGTTGTCAAAATTTTCATGATGTCAGCGTTGGTTATTGTAGTTAGAATGAAGCTACAATTTACTCAATATGGCTGATAAAAATTAAGCGATTCTGGTATTATGTAAGATATTTTTAATTCTTCTAAAGAAACTACTGAGGAATTTTCAAAACTTTAATTCTTTCAACGCCATTCCAAAATCATATTGCAGGTCTTCATGGAGCAAGGGCAATTTTTTGGTGATGTACTCCAATTGTCGTGTATATAAATTGAGCAATGTGGTATTTCTTCTGATGGAGGGCTTTAAATCTTTTAGCTTTTCACAGAAATACAGCAGCAATTCCACTTCGGTTTCCTTATTGCCGGAATAGCGTATATATTTTTTGATGGTACGAAGAATTTTCCGCACACTTTTTTTGATGTAGAAATAGGAATTGATATTGATGTCCGCGAACATTTCATCCGCTTCCAATTTCACTGATTCAATATAACCAGCCTCGCTTTCGGCTTCAAACAAAAGATAGGTAAGGAGTTCCTTGTTCTCCTTTTTAAAGCGTGCCAATCGAAGGCAAAGTTGGGTAATATCTTCTTGGGATTTGAACTGGAGTTCCTTTTTAAGTTGGGCTATGGTGGCTGTTTTCATCTTATCAGCTTCTTAAGTAGGAGGCTCCGTTCACATCTATAATGGTTCCCGAAGTATATGCCGCCCCTTCGGATGCCAAAAACAAAATGGCATGGGCCACTTCTTCGGGTTGTGCCATACGTTTGAAGGGAGATTCCCGCAACAGATTTTCGCGTTCGGCAGGCGTAAGGGTTTCCTTGGCCATTTCGGTTTCGGTAAATCCAGGGGCCACAACACCTACATAGATTTTGTGGGGTGCCAGTTTTTTGGCCAGCGATTGGCTCATGGCATTCAAAGCAGCTTTACTGGCTCCATAGGCTGGTTTGGTGGGCTCGCCCCGGAAGGAACCACGGGAGGATACGTTTACAATATGACCACCACCGGATTTCATCATGGCTTTTGCCCCCCAATAGCTTAAATTGGCAGCTGCGAAGAGGTTGGTTTCGAAGGTTTTTTCCCAAGCGTTTGTCCAATGGTCAAAATCTACTTGATCCAATTCATGGAAGATTGAAATGCCGGCATTGTTCACCAATACATCAAGGCGGCCAAACTCCTGTATAAAATCATTGATCAAGGCTTCGGTTTCTGACTTTTGGGCAATGTTCCTTTTAAAAATTTGGTGGCCATCTCCCGGCAATTCTGAAAGAACTTGTTGGGCGGCTTCATCATTGTTTCGGTAGTTGATACCCACTTTTGCTCCTTTTTGGGCGAAAGCTATCGCGGTAGCCTTGCCAATACCCCTTGAAGCCCCTGTGATCAAGACATTTTTTCCTTTGAAATCCATAATACTTTGGTTTATCCTTCAAATATAACAGGATTACACCGTGTTGAATCCTAAAATGAATTGCAGTACCTTTAAATCAACAATCACTTAAATTTTCAAAAGGCATGGGAGGCAAAAAAAGACATTGGTTATGGAACGTTTTGATTGTTCTTACCGTGGTATTCTGCATACTGGCCTTTGTGGAGCATTATAAAAATTGGCACCAGATTGAGGATGGGAACTTCAAGATCTTTTCCGGGATATATTATCAAAACATTCCAGTTGCTGAAATAGATAGTGTATTGTTCGTGGACAAGTTACCGGAAATGGAACGTTCCAGTGGCTTTTCATGGAACGCAAAGGAAAAAGGGGTCTTCAAGGATTCCGTCACACAGTCGAAGGTGTATGTCTTTGTGGATGACCTCCGACAGCAAAAAATAAAGGTGGTGCATCATGATTCGCTTAAAATGTACGTGAACCTCCAGGATAGTCTTCAAACCCAAGAATTATTCTCAATTTTGCAAACGGAATTGCAAAACAGAATCATTGTTGAATGAGACCAATGTACCGTAAAGGATTGTTGATTGAATGCTTGTTGCTATTGCCAATGCTGGGGTTGGCCCAAAACACCATATCGGTACATGTGTATAATGTTGCTTCCAACAAAGGCAGGGTAAATGTGGCCGTTTACAATTCGCACGACACGTTTTTGTCTTTTGAAGAGGTGCTGACCACGGACAGTGTACATGCCGCAGAGGGCATGGTAACACTGACCATACCAAATCTACCTTCGGGGGAATATGCGCTGGCCGTTTTCCATGATGAAAACGATAATGGCAAACTGGATACCAATTGGCTGGGCATTCCAAAGGAAAAGGTGGCCTTTTCCAAGGCCAAGATGAAAACCTTCGGACCTCCAAAGTACAAGGAGTGTGCCTTCAGGATTACATCGGATTATGAGATCAACATTAAGCTATAACTTATGGGAACAATTTTCATGGCCCAGTTGATGGGTGCCCTTTATGGGCTTTTGGCCGTCATTTTTGGCGCCTTCGGGGCCCATGCCCTTAAAAAGAAATTGACCCCTGAACTGCTCCATAGTTTTGAGACAGGGGTCAAATATCAAATGTACCATGCCATAGTACTTTTGGTACTGGGCTTTAATTTGGGTTTTGACAATGCGTTGGATGCGGCCATTGTCAATTGTTTCATTTTTGGGACCCTGTTGTTTTCCTTTAGCATTTATGCCCTTTGTTTGAGTGCTGCCAAAGGTGAAAAACTTCGGTTTTTGGGCCCGGTCACCCCAATTGGTGGATTATTGTTGGTCGTAGGATGGGCTTTGTTGCTCTATTCTTTTGTGGTAAACTTGATTTAGAGACGCAAGAACATATCACCGTTGATGGTGTTCAGTTTTAAACGATGGGCTGCATCCCCAAAACTACCCACCACTTTTTGACCCACCATGCGATCATCTGATCTAAGGTTCATTTTTTCGTCGGCATAAATACTGCCGTTGAGGGTCTGTGCCTCCAGCTCTGTATTTTTCATCACCAAGTCGATGGCTCCGTTGATGGTCTTTAACTCCATATCGCCGCTGTATTTTTTGATCTCGATGTCCCCATTGATCAAATCTGCGGTGAAATCTCCCTCAATGACATCGGATTTAAGGTCACCGTTAATACTGCTTACCTTAAAGGTGGCTCCTTTGGGAACGTAGAGCACATAATTGAACTCATAGGTGTCGCCCGAAAAATAGTATCCTTTTTTATTGGAGTGGGTCTTGTCCCATTCATCCTTAAAAGCTTGGAAAATGGCTTTTACATTGGAGGCAATGCTAATGGAGCTGGAACTTTCATCAATGTCCAATTTGTAGAGGTCCAGATATTTTCCATCTTCGGTAGTAATGTCCGCTTTAAAATACACGGTTGATTTGTCCCATGTCTTCACATCTATTTGAGAGGCAAATTTCACCTCCAAGTCAATTGATTGACCGGAATAGGAAAAATTCTTTTCAATGACTTTTTGTGCCGTTAGGGATAGGGTTGCCAATCCCACAAAGGCGGTAATGATCCATTTTTTCATGATTGTTCGTTTTCTGATTTTATTATGTAATTAATGTTTTGTCATCTTGAGGGCAGTCGAAAAGTGGATAAAAATATCTCGACTGCGCTCGATGTGACATTTAAGATTATTTTTTTCTCAGGTACATGTTTCCATTGGTGGACTTCATGGAGATTTTTACACCACCGCCATTGATGGTGGCTTTCACATTCCTTCCCAACAATGATTTTAGCCCATCCCTGTCTTCGGCCTTCACATCAAAATCGGTGTAAACGTTCCCGTTCAAGGTGCTTAGTGAAAGGTTGGCAGGAGTGTTGGATGGTAGGGATACATCCACGGCCCCATTGGTGGAGTACAGGGAAATAGGGGAGTCTTGTGTTACCGTTCCGAAGACAACTTCCAAAGATCCGTTGAGGGAGTTTGCGGTTACAGGGCCATTTACGTCAGTGATTTTTACACTGCCGTTTAGTTGGGCATCGGCTTCGATTTCCCCAGAAAACCCATCCACTTCAATATCCCCGTTCCAAGTGCTTTTAATGGCAATGTTTTGGGATTTTGGCAAATAGATTTCTGCTCCTTTGTTTTTTCTGAGGTTGTAAACGATAAGGGTGTTCCCGTCCTGTACCACCGAAAAACCAACATTGGTGTTGTCCGTACCGCCTGCACCTACCAACTTAAGACCTTTAGCACGATCGGGAGTTTTGATTTCGGGACCTGATTTGATCAAAAGTTCGTTGGAGCTGTGTGTTTTCACAGTTATGTCGGTTTTGGATTCAATTTTGACCCATTCAATACCGCTCAACGATTTCTTGAAATCGGATTGACCTTTGGCCACTGTGCCCACAAAAAGGGCGATTAGGATAAATGTGATTTTTCTCATGATTTTCGCTTTTTGATGTTTATGTTATACTTGGCAATACTGCTTTGATCTGTTCTTTTATGAAGGGTTGGGTGTCTTCCTGCTCCAACAATCGCTTCATGGGTTCGGCTGCTTTTTTCTCTTGGATTTGTACCAAGGTCTGTATGATGGCTACTTGTATGCTTGGGTTTTTTTCCTTTTCCAATGCCTCAATGAGCACGTTTTTTACTTTTTCCGATGAGGTGAACTTGGATAGTGCCTCAAAAGCGGTCAGGCGTACATTGTCATTCTCATCATTGAGCAACCGATTGGCGAGTGCTTGGATGATAGCTTCATCTGGGTTTTCAAATTCCTCAATGTAACTCACTCCTTGTATCCGCTTGCTGGCAGACTGGTTTTCCATAAGTGATAGCATGGCCGTTTGCTTCATATGATCGGTCTCATCCTTCAACAAGGCAATTTCCTTATCAACCTTTTTTTGTTGGAACACACTCCCCATTTGAAAGGAGGCTACCAGTAATGCAATACTGGCCGCCACTTTGAGTATATTGTTGGCCCAGGAGGATTTTTTGTCTTGGGTCATGTGGACCACGTTGCCCTGCAAGCTTTTTTCTTGCTCCAACACCTCTTCAAATTGGGCTTTTAGCCTATCTGAGGGAACTGTGGTCTTTTCTTCCTCAAAAGCTTTGAAAAGCACACGCATTTCTTCCAATTCTTTTTGGCATTCCATACAGTTGGTCAAATGATCTTCCACAGCCTTCATGGTTTCGTTGTCCAAGGTGCCATCCAGATAGTCTGGAATTTGGTCCAAAACGTGTTTGTTTTCCATGGTTATAGATTTTCTAGATAGATATGCTTCAGTTTTTTTAAAATCCTGCACACTTTGGTCTTGATTGCCCCGGGGGTGCTTCCCATCATTTCAGCTAAGTCCTCGTATTTTATTTCCTTGAACCTGTTCAATATCACCAGTTCCCGATCCGAAGGGTCCAATTGGTTCAGTGCATGTTGCAACTGTGCATTGTTCTCCATGACCTCCTGTTCTTCCTCTACCGCCTTGTAAGCAAGTACCTCAATATCTTCATGGGATTTGTGGTTTCTGGTGTAATGTGTCTTTAAGCTGTTCCTTGCTATGGTGAACAACCAGGACAAAAAAGAACCATTGTTATAGGAATCCCGGTACTTGATCAATTTGTAAAAAACGTCCTGTGTTAGATCCTCGCTCAGCATACGATTCCCTGACATCTTGTACAGAAAATTGTATACATGCTTGTGGTGTCGATCAAAAAGGACCTTTAGCAGATCCAGATTGCCATCGGCCACTTTTTGCATGATCATTTCATCTGAAAGCGCTTCCACACAATGTTTTTAGTTGGCGTTTACCTTATATAGTCAGGAATTTCCGAAACGTTACAGGGTCAAGGAAAAAAATAAAAATTTTAGGTACTGGGTTGCCAAATAGGGTTCCGGGGGAGTAAGCTTTTACTATTTATACGTGGTGATCCTAATTACACCGCTTGCGGCTCTTGAACCGTATTCTGCAGCATCCGATCCAGAAAGGGCCTCAACGGTCTTAACGTTGAAACTCTCTACCAATTGGTTTACGGACTGGAAAGAATTTCCAACAGGGTATCCGTTTAAAATATAAAGTGGTTCGGTGGCATTGCCTGACACTTGGTTGGCCGACTTTATGAAAAATGGCACCCCATTTCTCAGGGTAATACCCGACAAACGACGAATACGATCAATCAAGGCAATGTTTTTGTTGTTCTGTTCGGCGATTTCCTTGGCCTTGGCTTTGTCGTAATCGGATGTTTTGGAAGCGGAACAGCTTCCCAATAAAAGGAGCAAAAAAAGGATAGAGAGGTGTGAAAAAGTTTTCATAGGATGGAAATTACCCTTCAATCTATTCATTTTTAACGACATGGAGCCCATTTTTCTCAAAAGACTTAACCGCAGCCACAGTTGTCCTGGCCGCATGTCTTAGAATTTTTCTTTCCGTTGCCAAATAGGGATTTGGGAAGCACAAACTTCCAGACCAGATAACCAACGGCCAAAATCAACGTGGCATAAACCAATATTTGTTGGGTCATACTTGAATTAAATTAGGATTTGGTAAGCTATCAAAGCAACAATATAAGCGAAAACACTCATGAAACCGAGTTGGATAAGCGGCCATTTCCAAGAATTGGTTTCCCTTTTTACAATGGCCAAGGTGCTCATACATTGCATGGCAAAGGCATAGAAGAGCATCAAGGAAATCCCAGATGCCAGGTTGAACAAGGGGCGTCCGGAACTGTCCAGTTCGGCTGCCATTCGATTTTTTATGGTCTCCTCTTCATCACTGCCCACGCTATAAATGGTGGCCAAGGTGCCCACAAAGACTTCACGGGCCGCAAAAGAGGTTAGCACGGCAATACCAATTTTCCAGTCATATCCCAAGGGTTTTACCACGGGCTCAAAAGCTTTTCCGGCCTGCCCAATATAGGAATGTTCCAATTTGTAACTGGCAATTTCCTGCGCTTTGGCCCTTTCTTTCAAATCTTCGGTCAATGTTTGGATGGAATCTTGGACGTCATGATTGTTCAAGCCTTCCGCCAACGCCGACTCACGATAGGCTACCACATTGTTCTGGATGTAATTTTTACTGTATGTACTCAATCCGTCCTTTTCAATCCGCTCCGAGACAATGGTCTCGGCGTTTTTAAAATCTTCGGAATACCCGTTTGAGCCTAAAAACCACAAAATGATGGATATGGCCAGGATAATTTTACCGGCCCCAAACACAAAACTCTTGGTTTTCTCCAGTACGGTATAGGCCACATTTTTCAATAGAGGTAAACGATAGGTGGGCATTTCCACCATAAAAAGGGAGCGGCTCTTGATCTTCAAGATCTTGTTCAGGATCATGGCGGAGAAAATGGCCATTCCAAACCCAATGAGATAGAGCAGCATCAATGTCAATGCCTGGTAGCTTAATCCCAAAAAAGCCCCTTTGGGAATCACAAGGGCAATTAAAATCAAATAAACGGGCAACCTTGCGGAGCAGGTTGTAAACGGTGTGACCAAAATGGTGATAAGCCGTTCCTTCCAATTTTCTATGGTGCGCGTTGCCATAACTGCGGGAATGGCACAAGCGGTTCCCGAAATTAGGGGTACCACACTTTTACCGCTCAAACCAAACGGACGCATTAACCGATCCATTAAAAATACCACCCGACTCATGTACCCCGATTCCTCCAACAGTGAAATGAAGAGGAACAAAAAGGCTATCTGAGGAATAAATATCACGATGCCCCCAATCCCAGCAATAATCCCTTCGGCCAAGAGATTGGTGAAAACCCCGGGAGGCAACGTATTCTTGATCCATTCACTGGCTATGGCAAATTGCTCATCAATAAAATCCATTGGATAACTGCTCCAGTCAAAAATGGCTTGGAAAATGGTCAACAGGATCACAAAGAAGATGAGATAACCGAACACTTTATGGGTCAGAATTTTGTCGAAAGAAGCCCTTAGCCCCTTTGCGGCCATAAAATCTACCTTGTACGTTTCCTTAAGGGTATTGTTGATGAACTGGTAGCGTAACACCGTTTCCTTGTGTTGTAATTTTTTAAGCTCCTCCTTGGATTTGGTGGAGAACGATGTGGCATCCTGGATCCGCTTCTTCTCTATGGGCATAAAGTTCACGTCCTGCGTAATCACCAACCAAAGTTTGTACAGGTCCTCATTGGGGAAGGTTTTTTGGAGCCTTTCAAAGTATTCGGGTGAAATTCTTCGGGCCTCCACATTGGGAGTGGATGAGAGGTTTTTGTAATCTGCGATAAGCTCTTTCAGCCGGTCGATTCCCTGCCCTTTTCGTGTGCTCACCAGCGCAATTTTGGTGTCCAGTTTCTTTTCCAGGGTTTCCACATCCAGTGATATGCCCTTTCTGGACATACGATCGGCCATGTTGATGACCAAGATGGTCGGAATCTTCAGGTCTTTGATCTGCGTGAAAAGGAACAGGTTTCGTTTTAAGTTTTCAACATCACTGATTACCACCGCTACATCTGGATAGTCTTTGTCGTTTTTGTTGAGCAACAGTTCCACCACCAAACTTTCGTCCAACGAAGTGGTATTCAAACTATAGGTTCCCGGAAGGTCAAGGATATGGGCTTTTACGCCTCTGGGCAACTTGCAGATACCCTCTTTTTTTTCTACAGTGATACCTGGGTAATTGCCCACCTTTTGGTTGAGACCTGTCAACTGGTTAAAAACGGAGGTTTTACCGGTGTTTGGATTCCCGATCAGGGCAACATTGATGCTTTTACTCATGGTGCTTGGGTTTCTTCGACAATATCGAGCTCGATGAGTTGTGCCAGCGATCGTCTAATGGCAATATGGCTTCCACTTAGGTTGATGTAGATAGGATCGTTCAAGGGAGCAACCTGCACCAGTTCCACGCTATTGCCGGGCAAACAACCCAGTTCCAATAGTTTAATGGGAAGAAGATGTTCCGAAAAATCCTTGATGATACCCTTTTGTCCCTGCGTTAGATCTGCTACGGTAGCCACTATGCTTATTTAGATTTATTTTAAGTAATGGCAAAAATAGGGAAAAATGCCAACATATAATTCATATTCCGAGGGAAAGGTTGGGGGTTACTCACTGTAACTGGCCTTTAAAATTTTAAGGTCATTCAACAACCGGTCAATGTCCTCCAGATTGGTTCCATCATAAAAACCTCGTATTCTTTTCTCTTTGTCTACCAAAATGAAATTTTCGGTGTGTATCATGTCGTAGGGTCCCCCGTCCCCATCATCCTTTACGGCCAAATAGGATTTTCTGGCAAGCTCGTAGATTTGCTTTTTATCGCCGGTGACCAAGTTCCATTTACTGTCGATGACCCCTTTTTCCAAGGCGTATCTTTTCAATTGCGCTACGGTGTCGATCACGGGCGTTACAGAATGGGAGAGGAGCATGATATCTGGGTCGTCCAAAATGGCCTCCTGTATCTCACCCATATTCTTGGTCATAATCGGGCAAATGGTGGGGCATGTGGTAAAGAAAAAGTCGGCCACATAAATTTTGTCCTTGTAGTTTTCCTGTGTAATGGTATCCCCATTTTGGTTCACCAGTGAAAAATCCGCAATGGTATGGTACTTTTTCTTGTAATGCAAGGTGCTGTCCACCAAAGACCTGTCTACCATGGAAGGTTGGTACACCGGAAGCATTTTTTTAGGTTGTAGGGCATCATAAAAAAGATAAATGATCACGGCCGAAAGCCCCAGTAATACCAGGCCGAACATCTTGTATTTCGCAAAAAAGGAACCCATGCTGCAAAATTACTTCCCAATAGGGGAATCTCCATGATTTTTGTCACCTTTTGGTGCTAAATCTTTCTTAAATAGGGAAAGGATGCAAAAGCACCGTTTTTTTATCATTCCTTAAAAGTTTACTTTTGTGCGTTTTAACAAACAGTGATTAATGAGCCCCATAGTTATACAGGTTATACAATTCTTCCTTAGTTTATCCTTGCTGATCGTTCTGCATGAGTTGGGACACTTTATTCCGGCTAAGATCTTTAAGACCCGGGTAGAGAAGTTTTACCTCTTTTTCGACATAAAATTTTCACTCTTTAAAAAGAAGATCGGTGAGACGGTCTACGGAATCGGCTGGTTGCCCTTGGGCGGTTATGTGAAGATTTCCGGGATGATCGATGAGAGCATGGACACCGAGCAGATGCAACAGGAACCCCAACCTTGGGAGTTTCGCAGCAAACCGGCCTGGCAACGTTTGATCATTATGTTGGGAGGGGTTACCGTAAACTTCATTTTGGCCGTGGTCATCTTCATAGGGTTGGTATATGCCTATGGTGAACAATATATACCAATGGAAAGTTTAAAAGACGGTGTTTGGGTATTGGAAACATCTATAGGTGATAAAGCGGGCATTGAGACAGGGGATAAGATTTTGGCTGTTGACGGGAACAAAATCCAATCGTTTAGAAATGTTTTTTTAGAACTTGTCAATGGCAATACCATGACCATAGAAAGGGATGGGCAAGTGTTAGACAAGGAGATTCCAGTGGATTTCATATCTACTCTCTTAGAGGAAGAGGATAAAGCAAAATTCTTATATCCAAGAGTACCCTTTATAGTTTCTGAAGTTCCCAAAGAATCCCATAATGTGGGCATTGATTTAGAAAAGGGGGATATAATTAAAAGGATTGGAACAGAGGATGTCACCTACTATGATGAAGCTGGGGATATTGTGAAAAAATACGCAGGCAAAACGGTAGAATTGACTGTGGATAGAAAGGGAATAGAGATACAGGTTTCGGCCATGGTGAATAAAGAAGGGAAACTCGGTGTTGTCTCAGGCATCCCGAACCTTTTGGATTTAGCCGAAATGGGTATAGTGGAGAAGGAAACCATTACCTATGGCTTTTGGGAATCTATTCCTGCCGGCATCAACCAAGGTGTGGAAACTTTGAGTAGTTATGCCAAGCAATTAAAAAAGATATTCAACCCTCAAACAGGTGCATATAAAGGTGTTGGTGGTTTTGCAGCCATCGGGGGCATGTTCCCTCCCACTTGGGACTGGGTGGCTTTTTGGTCTACTACAGCCTTTATCTCCATTATCCTGGCCTTTATGAACATTCTGCCTATTCCTGCCCTGGATGGAGGACATGTGGCATTTTTGCTATACGAAATGGTTACGGGCCGTAAGCCCAGCGACAAATTTTTGGAGTACGCCCAAATGATAGGCTTCTTTATTCTGATTGCTTTGTTGTTGTTTGCCAACGGGAACGATTTGTATAAATGGCTTTTTAAATAGAAAAGCGTTTTTTTTCTTTGTAGTGTAATAAAGAATCTGCTATATTTGCACCCGCTTACAATAAAAATATTCCTCCTTAGCTCAGTTGGTTAGAGCATCTGACTGTTAATCAGAGGGTCCTTGGTTCGAGCCCAAGAGGGGGAGCAAAAACGAAAGAGCTGCACGAAAGTGTGGCTCTTTTTTTATCCTGTTGTGGCGGGAAGTTTATCCTGAGCGTAGCCAAAGGAAACCTAAGAGTCAAAAGCGGATCCTTACATTAAAATAAGGTCATTTTGTTTATATTGCTTAAAATAAAAGCCATGAAAAAAATACTTCTTTTCTCATTTTTGGTCTCGTCTCTGATAGGATATTCCCAAAACAATGATTACTCGATAAGTTCTTATATGGAAAAAGGGACACTTGCCCCAAATACCCATTATATTGGCGAAGCTTGGTTAAATGGGTTACTTCATGCCGATGAGAATTTAGAGTATAACATTACAAAAGCAACTTTTAAGGCCAACTCAACGTTGGATTGGCATAAGCATTCCTCCGTTCAGGTATTGATAATTGTAGAGGGGGAAGGATATTATCAGGAAAGGGGAAAAGATCCAATAGTGATGAAGTTGGGAGACGTAATCAAATGCGACAAAGAAACCGAACATTGGCACACTTCTTCCAAAGAAAATGATGTTACATATTTGGCAATCTACAGCGGAGCACAGCCAACAACTTGGACCGAAGTGCTGAGTCAACAATATTATGATAGTGTTGCTCAAAAGTTGAAGAAGGATTAGCCATAAGAGTTGAGGCTGAGATAAATTAGGTTGTGGATTTGATATTCCTAGCAACAATATTTAATAGTGGTGCGGGAAAACTTGGCCCTTAGCCTGAATAAACCTTATTTTTTGTTACAACCACCTCTGGATTAGGCATTTATTTGTTTCTTTGATGTAACCACAACCATTTTGAAAACCTCACTTACATATTTGCTTTGGATGTTCTGTTGTTTGCCGCTTGTCCTGCAAGATGCAGACTATAAGGAAAAAGGCAAGACAGATACCACAACCGTCAACAGCATTGCCCAACGGGGTTTTGATCTTTGGATACGAGACCCATCCCAATCGGTTATCTTGGGAGAAGAAGCCTTCCGGTTGGCCACAGACTTAAAATATGTACAGGGAGCCGCATTCGCCAAACGGGTAAGCGGTGTGGCACACTGGACCTTGGGAGAGCCCAAACAGGCCTTGTTCGATTTGTACGAAGGCCTCAAATTATACGAGGATCTGGATGATCTGGAAGGGATTTCCAATGTGAAACTCAATATTGGAATGGTGTATGCAGACATCGACGAGGATTCCATCGCCCTAAAACAGTTCAATGAGGCCATCGTCGGGTTTACGCAACTCAATTTGGATGATAGGGTGGCCACTGCCTATACCAAATTGGGCACGCTTCAAATGGAGAATGGCATTTTGGACAAGGCCCATGCCAATATCAGCAACGCACTGAACATCCATACCCGCAACAATTTTGAATACGGGATGGCCGAAGCCCATAACAGATTGGGGCGTGTGTATCTGGAACAAGGCAATCTGGAACAGGCCGATTACCATTTAAGGCAGGCATTGACCTTGGGGCGGAAGATTGAGGACAAGGACGGGCTGGTCAACAACATCCTTCAGTTTGGAAAATTGTTCAAGATGGAGAAGGATTACGAACTGGCCGATATGCATTTCAAACTTGCTTTGAATAGAGCGCAAGGAATGCACTTGAACAATTACAGGCTCGAAATCTTGAAAAACCTTGCCGATCTGAAACAGGAAATCGGTCAAAGTGATTCTGCCCTGATCTACTATTCCCAATATGTGGACTTAAAAGACTCCGTGTTTACGTTGAAGAAGTCCCGCCAGATTGCCGGATTGGAATTCAGGAATGAATTGGCCCGAAAGAACCAGGAACTCGATAGGTTGTCCCAAAAGCAGAGAAGCAGCAAG
>JAGQZL010000050.1 GCA_020434915.1 Allomuricauda sp.
CCTTTGTAATATGGGGGTTGTTCCATGCAATGTTGTTCCTGCCATTGTTCTATTTGAACAGGAACCGCAATTATCTGGAATCACCTGATTTGTTCAGCTCGGCACGGACCTTTTTTTCGGAAGGCTTCCAAATGCTCTCCACTTTTGTATTGGTCACTTTGGGCTGGGTGTTTTTCAGAAGCGAAACTCTTGGGGATGCAGTTCTATTTTTTAAGCGAATGCTGTTTGGGTTTACGCATGGGGAGTATTTTCACCCCAGCGGATACCGTATGATGGACTACTACGTGTTGTTGATCGGTTTTGCCATTTTTGAGTATATAATCCGAAAAGACGAGCGCAACCCAATAGGGTTCAAAAATCGTTTTGTTCGATTTTTGACCTACTTGGTATTGATATTATTGATGATCATGTTCTACGATGATGGTGTGGATCGCTCATTTATCTATTTTCAATTCTAGTCATGAAAAAATTCATATTTAAAATAGGGATATACGGTATTTTGCTTGCCTTGGGCATGGAGCTGTTGGTTCGAATTTTCCATCTCCACACTGAAAGGCCGGAGCGGTACTTGGATGAATTGCAGGTGGAAAAATGGGTACCGAACCAGACAGGGTTATCGGTTACGGGCAATCGAAAACAGAATGTGGGGAGATACAGGATCAATCAGATAGGGTTCAACTCAGTGTACGATACCTACACACCTCAAGATGATGAATTGGATGTGGCCTTGGTGGGAGATTCCTTTATAGAAGGTTTCCATCAAGACTATGACCGTTCCTTGGGACAAAAAGTGGAACGTTTGCTGGATAATAAAGTGAAGGTCTTTGAGTATGGTTATGCGGGATATGACTTGGCCGATCAATTACATTTGATCCAAGCTTACGATTCCGTTTTCCAGAAAATGGACTATACCGTTATCTATATGCGGTTTACCGATGACCTCACAAGGGATTCCTACACTATTTCAGATAGACTTTCCTTGAATACCCCTGTAAACAGGATAATGAAAGAGATCAAAACCGTGGTCTATTTGAAGGATGTAGGTCTTTTTGATCCCATTACCCAAACCATGGGCTCCCTGATGTCTTTAATTAAGGGAGGGGCAAAGCCTGGCAATACAGCGAAGCGAAGTCAGGAAGAAATTAATGGGATACGATTGGAAAACTTTGAGAAATTGGTAGAGGAATACGGTTATGACAAAGACAAGAACATCCTATTACTGGATTCTAGGCTATGTTCCGAGGAATTTTTGGACTATTTGAAGAAAAACGGTTTCAAAACATTGGATTTCAGTAAAACATTGGAAGCATCCAAAACCCCTACCGATTTGATCTATGATCAGCACTGGAACGATCATGGCCGGGAGTTGTTGGCGCAGCTTATCGCCGACTATGTTAAATCTAAAAGGTAGACCTTAAATCAGGACCAATAAATCTTTTTATACTTTAGAGAAAGAGGCCTTCTTTTAAGAGTTGTTAAGGCTACTTCGATACTTGGGGAAATAATTGGGTTTGTCCAAATCCTGAATAGGGGGATACTCCCTACACAATTGGTGGTAAACCTCATCGTCGGCAATGAATTTCCATACTTGAAATGGAATCCGTGTTTTGGAAAAAGAGGCTTTAAAGTCGTATAAGGAATCATTCTTACTGCCAACACCACCACCAAGGTTAAAAAAGCTGTAATTATCGGCGATTCCTTTTTTCCGAGTATGGTCTATTATGGTACGAATTGGGGAGAGATGCCTATAATCATCCAATGTTCCCGACAAATGATACTGGATCACATGATTGGTGCGAATTATGAAAGCGGCCGAAATTTCTTTTCCACTGTCGTTGGAAATGGCAAAAACGAAGTAAGCATCGCAGCTTTCACTCTTCAATAGATCTAAAAAATAAGGAAGCTTAAAGTAGTATTGGGAATCGGCATGCAATCGATCCATGCTTCTGTAATATATTTTCAGGAACAACAAGGCATCTTCCTCAGATTTTCCTTCCCTTATGTTAAACAAACCCTTATTGCGTTTAACATACCTTTTGGTGGTCTTGGAGTATTGTTTAAGGTGCGTTTGTGGCCTTTCCAGATCAAAAAACACGATATTCCCAAGACTTTCTATGTCGCCAAAACTGGAGAGTAGTTCAATTTGATGGTCTATGAACGGATTGGTACTGGAAAAGACACTGACAATCTTATTCTCTGAAAAGAAGGTAAGCAGTTGCTTTTTCCAGTCCTCAAAATTGAAGTCGGGACCAAAACCAGAAACTAGGGGGCCGGCATAGCCATATACGGAGGCAGCATCAAAATAGCCACTCCCATTGATCGGACGTATCAGTAAGGGAAATGCAATGGTTGTTTCCCCGGACTCATAAAACAAAAGCTTGGTAGCCTCCTTTTCCTTTAAGCAGGCTTGGTGGTAATCGTAGCAGTGATAAAAGTCTTTTTTATCAAAACCATCGATTGCCTTGTTCCATTCTGTTTTTTGAGTAATAATTTTCAACATAGATACTTCGCTACAATTCAATCAAGGATTTTTTCGATATAAGGGAAAAAATGATCCCAGTCCTGAATCTTCCTGGGGAACAGAGGCCAGTGCACAGAGTTCATCATATTTTTTTTGATCCACGATTTTTCTTCCTGTATAAAAAACCCGGTCCGTGGAATTGGGGAAGAGTGACTTTTTAAATTTGTACAACCCGTCTCCATTGGTAATTCCACCTCCCAAGATATAATGGCTATTTCCTTTGTCGATTCCCCAACGGATTACTTCCACTCGGAGGAAATCATTGGGTCTATACTCAAAATAATTCGACAAAGTACCACCCAGATAAGCATATAGGGCGCTTCCCAAGTGAATGATAAGTTCGGTGGAAACGGGAACCCCGTCCTTGTAAACAAATACAATGCTGAAATTGTCTTTGTTGTTGAGAACAAGATTCTCAAAATGCTTCAATGAAAAATAGAGCGATTGTGAAGCGCCATTCCTTTTCATGGTACTCACATAAATATCATAAAAGGCGGCCACATGCTGTTGTTCAATTTCTGAACGTTCAAAGAAGCTTATGGTTAGCGCTGCCTTGGCTGCCTTACGGTAATTATTCCTTACTTTGGACAGAAAAGAGTCCCACTGATCCTCAAAGTTGTCCATAAGCGGCCCATATACATTGTTCAATGTTGGTTCGCAATGACCTGAATACTGATTATGATTGCCATTTAGGTGAAACCTCACAAACTCTGAAACCACATTGTTCTCCTTATACCATTTGTCAACAGCCTCCCAGAACTTTTGAAGGATGTTCGGGTCTGTATCTGCTTTGTAAAGAGGCCCATTGTATCCATAGGGAGAGATGACATCTAAGAGTGGCTCTTTGGCAAAATCAATTTTGCGTACCACCATGGGCATGATAACCGTTGATTTTGAACCCACCATAAAATTAAAGGCCATGAGTTGGTTGCCACCCGATTGGTGATGGGACAGATATTCGTATAGGTAATAGGGATTGCCACCCCATTCCAATTGGATCAGTTCTTTATAGGTGTTCAAACCATCAGGTCTTTCAAGGTCGATTATTTCAAGCTCAAATTGATTTTTCGTATCGCTTTGTTCCTTATTGGAAAGAATTTCTGCCAGAACTTGGGAAAAGGATATGATCCTACCACAATGTTCTACATGCCAAACAGCTTTATCCTGGATAATGTTTCCTGCCAAAAGAGGTCCCATGATATGAAGATTTTCTGCAGCTTCCAGCTGTTTGTTCACCTTGATTCCTATTTCTGACTCGTTAGGGGTAATAATTCCCTTGTTCATCAAGTTTCGCAGCACTTTTGGGACTTTGGGGTGTGAGAGTTTCATCCCGCCGATACAGTTGATGACCAGGTTGATGGGTTGTTCGATACTTTGGTGGCTTCCATTTTTGTCTTGATATGTCATTTCATATCCTGCAGAACTAGCTGTAAGATTGGCAAATCGGCCTGCTATATGGGTAAATTGATGGGTGATTTCCAGTGTTTTGGCCGTATTGGCATAATGCTCACCTGCACACCGTTGTCTTCTACCAATCTCATTTCCATGAAAACAAGCAAATTTTTCCAATTCGGCTTGGTCTAGCTTGTTCAAAAGTGATCCGAATTTTTGTGAAATAACACCTACTGTGCTTGCAGCCCCCAACCGTATATTGTCGGCCTCATCAAGATCATCATAGACAGCCTTGGCAATATCGGAAGCACTCAGGGAGTCACTGTTCACCAATCGGTCCAGATGGGTAGTCCTATAAGTCAGAAGTTTGGATTCATCTATTTTGGAATCTGGAAGCAATCCTTGGGAAGACACCATATAAAAATGATGGACTCGTTCCTTGATCTCCGGATGGTCATTTAGTTGGTACAGCATTTCCAGTCCACTTGCATTGGCGCCAATGATGGCTACATTTAGAGGGTGATCTTTCGGTAGCCCAAGTGCAAATTCTTGGATGTCCTCTATGGTTTCGGAAAGTTTTGGCTTGTAAGGATCGTTCACCAACATAAAGTGGTCTTCCTTTACTTTTTTCTTATCCTTCCAGAGATAGTTGGTGGGCAGTGACCCAATGGCCAATATGGCCTTGACAGCCATTATAGGATGTTGGTTTTTAAGGGTTATTTCCCAAAAGCCATGGCTTTTGGTCATATCAACCACTTTGTCCCTGATATAGGATATGGAGATCAGCTTTTTCTTTTCTAGGGATTTTATGAGGGTCTTGATCTTTTCATCGATGTAATATCCAAAAAAACGGCGCGGAATAAACAAATCTTCCCATTGGTTCTGTTCCAGCGCTTCTTTATGTCTTTGGATCCATTCGCATGACAAGGGACCGCCATGCTCCTTGAAATCCCCGAGCAACCAATCCTTGTTCTCGTTTAACCAGGGAATAAATTCTGAAAGCTGGGGTTCCGGTAAAAAGTTTTTGAGTGAAGTGATCAGTAACGTGGTACTCCCCGATCGCTCACCATAGGGGATGCCACTGTGGAATGTTGGGTACTTTTCAATTATGGCAATGTTGATGCTTTTGGTATCTTTTTTTTCTTCCAGTTTCTTCAGATAGTGGAATAGGGTATAGGTTGAGGAAATACCGGAACCGATAAATGCCAGGTCGAAGGATGAAAACTTACTCATTGCTTGTGATTGGTTTTTGGTATTTGATGATTCTGCCAGGATTGCCGACTACCACTGCGTAATCAGGAACATCTTTTATAACTACCGTACCGGCACCAATGGTACACCATTTGCCGATTTTGACTTTTGGAATCACTACAGAGCCTGCACCGATGAATGATCCCTCGCCTACTTCCACATGTCCCGTAAGGGCTGCTTTGGGTGCAATATGGACAAAGTCTGCAATGCAATTGTCATGATCGACGCTGGCAGAAGTATTGATGATGACATGTTGCCCAATAGTAGTGTTTGGTTGTATGATGGCGCCCGCGTAGACAACCGTACCATCACCAATAGTTGAACTTTTGCTGACTATGGCAGACGGGTGTACCACCGTTTCGAATGCGGATTTTATCTTTTTGGACAATAATGCCCTGGTTCTATTGTCGCCAATGGCAATAATGAAAGGATGACCCTTGTAATGGAAATCGGAACGTTCCAAAAGTCCAGGTTTGACCATTTTTGGATTCCAGTGGGTGGTATTGTGGGGGTAATCGTCAAAAATTTCCACAATATCATATCCAATGCTTTCGGCCACATCCTTTATTACTTGGGAATGGCCTCCTGCACCATACAGTCGAATACTTTTGTTTTGTTCCCCCACTTTGTTCATTTCTATTGATTGGGAAAAATTCACTTTTCAGATGTCACCGGGTTGTTGATTTTGATCACCCTGCCAGGATTGCCAACCACAGTGGCATAGTCCGGTACATCTTTGATCACCACGGTTCCAGCTCCAATGGTGCACCATTTCCCAATCTTGATTTTTGGTATGACTACGGCACCAACACCCACATGTGAACCTTCGCCAACCTCCACATGGCCACATAGGGCCGCTTTTGGAGAAATGTGTGCATAATCCCCGATGATGTTGTCATGGTCAATGCTTGCTGCAGTATTGACAATTACATGCTTTCCAACAACGGTGTTTGGCTGGATGATGGCTCCTGCAAACACCACAGTACCTTCCCCGACCGAGGAACTTTTGGCGATGATGGATGAGGGATGTATGGCTTTTTCAAATCTGCTTTTCAGGAATTGGGCAATTTCAGCACGTTGACAATTGTTGCCAACCGCTATAATGACCGGGTCTCCATCATGCGGAAAGGAATCCATGGCATCCCTTACACCGCCTTCAATGGTCGCATCGGTATAAGCACTGTGTACAGTTTCCGGTCGGTCGTCAAAAGTTTCTGTAACCAACACATCACAAAGTTCAAGTACTTTTCGGATAACTTGCGAATGTCCTCCAGCACCATAGATTCGTACTTTTTTCATACAGATGTTTTTACAAAAATAAGTCGTAGAATTTGAAGTCGGTTAAGCTACTGTATGGTTTCCCTCCCAACGTGGCATAGTCTCATTTTCGTCTTGGTTGATGTCCTTTTTTTTAATTACTTTAATGAAGGTCATATAAAAGATTTTAAGATCCAATGGAAAAGACAAATTATCCACATACCAAGCCTCAAGTGCAAATTTTTGGTCCCAGCTAATGGTATTTCGCCCATTAACCTGTGCCCATCCGGTGATACCAGGTTTAACATTATGACGTTTTCCCTGTTCATCATTATAAAGTGGTAAATAGTCCACCAAAAGGGGTCTTGGACCAATTAGGGCCATATCACCTTTGAGCACATTTACAAGTTGTAGTAGTTCATCCAGAGAATATTTACGTATAAAACCGCCCACGGGGGTTATGCGCTCAGGACTGTGCGACCCAATGTTTGAGCCAGGCTCCAGATCACGCATGGTCTTAAACTTGATGATTTTAAAAACCTTACCGTGCTTACCTGGTCTGGGCTGTAAAAAGAATGGTTTTCCCTTGTTGGCAAACAACAATAAAACAATGAGCACCAACAAAATGGGGGATAAGAGCAACAACAAAATCAATGCGATAAAAAAATCGATGAGTTGTTTAAAGAAATTCCTGTACATGGTTCGTGTTTTTCAATGATTTAGGGGATATCTCTTATTATTTCCAAAATACTTAGGAAACTACGCCCTGAAATTAAGATATCTTATCGAGTTCAAAGCTGATTATTGGTTTAAGGAAAGGATATTTTAGATGAATTGAAAATTCCGGTTACCCACATTACTGATGTGAGCCCAAGGCCATACTTTTTTGAGGATTATATTGATTGGTCCATTCATTGATAATTTGGGCAATATATTCCATTTCTTTCGGGCCATACCTAAAATCGATATGGACGTTCAACAAATATTTATAGCCTTTTTCCAAGGTGTTTTCCGGCCATAGCTCGGAAGGATATATTTGATGGGTGATGAGGTAGGAGCGCAAGGCCGAAAAATCTTCCCTGTTCTTAAAGATCAATGGCAGGCCAAATGTGAACTTTCCATCAAAATTCAAAACCTTGAAAAAGTCGGAATCTTTCAGTTTGGGAAGGATTGTCCCTAGATTTCTTTTCTTATAATAGGCATAATCCTTGGTATAAAAGGCTTTCAAAAGTTGCTTGTGGTCAGGGGTCATTTGAACAAACTCGTACTGATGGTCCAAAAAGTCCTCTGCCTCCCTGTAGACGTCCAAATAACTTTTATCCTCTATTTCAGAGTCCATGAACCGTTTTTTAAGATGCATGGCTTCCCCGGCCTGGTCCCATTTTTCAGGAATGCTTTGCTCTATATGGTCAGGTTGTTCAAAAAAGGCCATCTTGGAAGATTTTGGTACCCAAAAAACGCCCCCCAATGGTGTTGGCAGGGATTTTCGCAGCGATACAAAACAGTAATCAGCTTTACTGTTCATACATTGCTCGCTTAGCCAACCGTGTGAGTGGTCTTCAATATAAATGGTTTCTTCATGAACCCTGGGATAGTCCATATTGGTAATTCCAAAAAAATTATTGAAAATCACTATGTCATCAGGGCCAACCTCTTTTAGATCTGCATGGCTATTTTCTGTAAAGGGAGAAACTTCATACAACCTTGTATTGGGATATACATCTTGCAGCCATCTAATCACATGATGGCAATAGTAAGCTGGAATCCAAATATATCGGACGCTTTTTTTCTTTAGTATATAATCAATGATGTACCTCGCGGCATGCCTTCCGGTATAGAACAGCTTGTGTTCTCCCAAGAAAGAAATATTGTCAAGGTCCTTTAGCTCTGTGGGGGCTATTTCATTGAAAAAGGAGCCAATGCCTTCAAGTTTTGTGGTCATAGTGGATATTGTGAAGTTTTGAGGTTCAATATTAGTGCTATCTAAGTGAACTGGAATAGAATTTGGACAAAGCAATGGTCTTCTTCGGCCAAAAACAGTTTTTGGGTCATTCCAGTTTTTGATATTCTTTTAGGAGTTCGTTCCAAACAAAAGAGCGCTCGTATCTTTTTTTGATCATATCCCGATAGGTTGATTTTTCCTTGGACAACAAATCCTTTTTATCAAGTACCTGTTTCATGGCCTTATATAGGGCTTCTGCATTTTTTGTGGGAATGATGGTACCATTGACGCCTTCCTGTACAATCTCGTTGCATCCATTAATATCACTCACAATGCTATATAGCCCCATGGCACCTGACTGCATTACAACATTTGGGAACCCTTCCCTGTAACTTGGAAATGCCAAACAGTCACTAATGGAAAAATAAGGGCGTACATCGTCTGCCCATCCGGCCGCAATCACTTTGTCGGATGTGGCAATGAACTCATCGGTTTCCGGTAATAGGGGATCCAACTCCCTTTCATGGCTCCCAACCATCAACAATTGTACTTTGTCAAACTCGGAAAGAATCTTTCTAAAAGCGGTTATCAGTTCATTAATACCTTTGTCACCTACCAAACGACCTACATATACAAATACGAAGTCATCATCAGCCAATCTCAGTTTCTTACGAAGTTGCGTTTTCGAATCCTCGGAAAACAAATCCGGATTGAAATAATCGGTGTCAATGCCATTGGAACTTCCATGGCCAATTACTTTTAACTTGCTTGGCTTTGTAAACTTGTGTTCCAGAACAATTTCTTGCAGACCGGTAGAATTTGGATAAACCATCGTAGCGCAGGAATAGGTGATTTTTTCCACCACATTCAATAAACGCCTTTTAAACCCGGTGGCTTCTACCAAAGGTAGTCCTGCAATAGTATGCAGTCGATGGGGGACACCGGCCAGTTTTGCAGCCATCATACCAATGGTTCCTGCTTTTGGGGTGTGGGAATGTACAATAAATGGTTTTTCCTTTCGCAAGACACGCCATAGGTGGACTAGGGCCAAAAAATCTTTAATAGGGGTTATCTTGCGAGTGAGCTCGATGGGGATTACCCGCATTCCTTCTTTTTTGCCCACTTCCTGAAGTTTTTTGGCATCGGAGGAAATACCGATGACCTCATAATATTGGCCCATAAATCTTGATTGCCCTTGCAACAATCCACTCAAGGAAATGGGCACAGTGGTGATCCTAATTAGTTTTTTCTTCATGCAGAGGTTGGTCGATCTGAAAAGTGGTCATGGTTATCTCAAGTGTATGGGAAATGGGGGAGTGGTTTTCCATCCCGTAAAAGTAAGCTGTTGGAATAGTGAAATAAAAAATAAATGAACATTTTTAGACTTAATGGGGCAAATAATAGATGAAATGTACGGATATTTGCAAACCCCTAGCATCCTCGAAATCTGACCATAACGTGCATTTCATCGAAATTTTTGTTAAAATCTTCGACGAGAAAATCCATTTTCATGCTATAGCACGTAAAAGGTTGTGTATTTCATCGAAAAAAAGACGCGTTTTGTCGTTTTTTGAGTTAAAAAAATCAAATTTGCTATAATAAAAATTGAGTGATGCAAACGAACACCCCAAAATTACTTTTGTTTTCTACCCTATTTTTGCTTCTCACACAGGTGAGTTTTGTTTCATGCGCCAAGGATGAAGCTTTTATTGACCTTGTTGGGCTTGAAGACCCAACTTCCACGGATGATGACACTACCACAGATGTTGAAGATTCCGATAATCAGACCTCTGAAGATAACGGTTCTGATACTACTGATAACAATCAAAACACCCAAGAAACCTATGATGGACCAGATTTTGATTCCAGTGGTGGTCTTAGTGTGAATGAAACTCCTTGTGATTATTCATTGAGTGATTTAACCAGTAATGCCACTTTGGAAATCGATTGCCAATTGAATCTTGGTGGTCAAACAGTTTCTATTCCTTCAGGTGTTACCCTTAAATATAATGGTGGTGAGATCATCAACGGGACACTGGATTTTATGGGTCAAGGGACCATTGATGGAAACCTGCTGAATAAGGATCTAGGCATTGAAGGAGATGTTCAGTTGAGCGACCCAGTTTTCCAATTCTATCCTAATCGTTGGGATATTGTACAAGGTCAAGTCTCTTCTGACCGCGCCTTAACAAACAATGCCAATTTTGAAGGACTCATGTTCTTTGTCAAGGAATTGGGTGCGACCACATTCCTTGTTGATAACTTTGATGCTTATTTTGAGGTGACCAAAGTTACTTCCACCACTACAAACCAGAATTTCTACCCAAGCCTTGAAGCGGTAAACATACCTTCGGATTTTACTTTGTCAATGACGGACAATACCTTTTTAAGGGTGTACCCAACAAGTGGTGCCACTGCAGCGGCTTTGATTGGTATTAGGGAAGTTGAAAATGTAACGGTACAAGGTGGAGTTTTGGTAGGTGACCGGGACAATAGGTCTTATTCTAGGGACAATGCAGAAGAAGGTGCCCACTTGATGACAATTAGATCAGGGAAGAATATCTTGCTGGATGGCGTTAAGTTTACCAAGGGATCTTTGGGAGGACTGAACATCAATTCAGTTGGACATACTTTTGAGCCTAATTATGACCCAACCAACAACGTGGCGGTTAGATCCTGTATTTTTGATTCAAACCGTATGATGAGTATTGCCCTTACTGATGGCAATAACATTGATATTGATTCCAACACATTTTTGAACAATGCCCAACCTTCTTCAAATTCTGATGGCGGGGTAGTTGGTTTTGCCATTAATTTGGAACCAGTTAGAACTAGGGATTCTTCAACCAATGAATTGATCGAGTACCAGAAAGTTCATGATGTTACCATTAGAAACAACGTTGAAAGAGGAAGTAGGGAAGGTTCCATCATTGTATTTATCGGACAACGGATCGTGATTGAGAACAATGATTTTGAGACTAGTGCTTCTTATTCACTTGCTTCCGATACCCAGATCAGAAACAACAGATTTACCGCTAGCAGTACTTCTGCCAATAAGCCAGCAATAATTGTAGGAGGACCTGGAGAAACGGTCTTTAACAATGTGGTTTCCGGAAACACCATTGAAGGATACGGTCTAGCCATTGCCACTTATTACAAAGATATTCAGATTAGAGGCAATATCATCAACAACTGTAATTCAGGTATCCAGTTTAAGGATGCCGAGGATTTGGTCATCAGTGACAACAAAATTACCAATGCCAGTGGAGGTCGTGGTATATCTGGACAGATTACAACCGGGAACAACGTCCTCATCCAGAACAATGATATAGACGTGAAAAATAATGCCATTTACTTTGTTCAGTTAAACCTTGATGCTGGTTTGGGCAATTCTGTGGAAGTATCAGGTAATAACTTTATGAGTAGTGCTACTTCGGTAATCTCAAGCTCTTCAGGTATAAAGTATAGTAACAATATTTCCAAAGGAGGTGTACAGGTAATCAACGCAGCTGATGTAGAATTGTCCAGTAATTCAATAGCGCCTACCAATGCCCATGGTATTCACCTAAAAGGCAATTTGTCTGGGGCTACCATTCGCGACAATAATATTGATGTATCCGGCAGTTACGCCTGTATCCAGGATGAATCTACCGGTAGCGTATCCAAAAGCAATAATACGTGCCAATAGACCTACAATAGTTTCCACGGAAACACTTAAAAAGATACTCGGAGGTGCCATATTTGGCACCTCCTTTCATTTAAGGGACCACATTGGTCGTTTTTAATGTTCTCTCATCGAATGAATACGCCCATGTACGATAATTTCAATCTATATTTGAAGGGTAAACCAAAAACCATTTGACTTGTTATTCAATTCTTTCGAGTTTGCCGTTTTTATCCCTGTTGTATTTATAATCTACTGGTTCCTTCTCAAGAAAAGTATCAAATTACAGAATGTTTTCTTGTTGATAGCCAGTTATGTGTTCTATGGTTGGTGGGATTGGAGATTTTTGGGCCTCATCCTATTCAGTTCCATTGTAGATTATTCCATAGGGTATTATCTTGGGAAAACGGATAGGGTCTCAACACGAAAAACATTATTGGCCATAAGTCTTACACTGAACCTGGGATTGTTGGGTTTTTTTAAGTATTTCAATTTTTTCATCGAAAGTTTCAATGATACCATGCGATTTTTTGGAAATACTTTTGATGTGGCCACACTCAACATTATTTTACCGGTTGGAATAAGTTTCTATACCTTTCAAACACTTAGCTACACTATTGACGTATACAACCGGAAACTGGAGCCAGCCAAGGACATTGTCTCTTTTTTTACTTACGTAAGTTTCTTTCCCCAATTGGTTGCCGGCCCTATTGAAAGAGCCACCAATTTGCTTCCGCAATTTTATAGGAAAAGGGTTTTTGAATATGATTTTGCCGTAAGCGGCCTTAAACTGATACTTTGGGGTCTTTTCAAAAAGATTGTCATTGCCGACAATGCGGCCACCTTTGCCAATATCATTTTTTCCAATACGGACAACTATTCGGGAAGTACCATTTTTTTGGGGGTTATACTGTTCTCATTCCAAATTTATGGAGACTTTTCAGGCTATTCGGATATCGCCATTGGTACGTCGCGATTATTTGGATTTAAGCTGATGCGCAACTTTGCATTTCCCTATTTCTCGCGAGATATTGCAGAATTTTGGAGAAGATGGCATATATCCTTGTCCACATGGTTTAGGGATTACTTGTATATTCCTTTAGGGGGTAGTAGGGGAGGACAATGGCAAAAAATCCGCAACACCTTTATAATATTCGTGGTAAG
>JAGQZL010000051.1 GCA_020434915.1 Allomuricauda sp.
CCCTGGGTTCCGACCCTCTCCCCACATAACTTGCCTGCAAAAGATAGAGGTTTGGTTCTACTTCTGTCAGTTCAAAAAAACCATTGTCATCTGCGGAGGTGCCTTTTACAAAAGTGGTATCGGAAGCTTGTAGCAATAAAATATTGGCAAAGGGGATGATCTGGTTCTGTTCGTCCACAACCTTTCCGGTAATCTTGTAGGTTTGTATCGTTAAAATGTTTGTTATTAAAAAAAAAAAAAAAAAAATTGAGGTTGGGTGCTTCATTAATAGTTGGGGTTGAACCTCAAATCTAAGAAATTATTTTTGAGCCAAAAACCGTATCTCTTTCCTAATTCGTAAAAAACCCTTTGTAGGTAGGTAAAACAACTATATTTGCAGTTGCTAAGAAGGCTACATCAAGCCCTAGCCAAGATTTTATGGAAAAGATCAGGAATTTTTGCATTATTGCGCATATAGACCACGGTAAAAGTACCTTGGCCGACAGGTTGTTGGATTTTACGGGCTCTGTGACCGAGCGTGAAAAACAGGACCAGCTTTTGGACAGTATGGACTTGGAGCGCGAACGGGGCATCACGATCAAGAGCCACGCCATACAGATGGAATATGTGCATGAAGGGGAAACCTTTATACTGAACTTGATTGATACTCCCGGCCACGTGGATTTTTCCTATGAGGTTTCGCGCTCCATTGCGGCCTGCGAAGGTGCATTGTTGGTGGTAGATGCGGCGCAGAGTATTCAGGCGCAGACCATTTCCAATCTTTATTTGGCATTGGAAAACGATTTGGAGATCATTCCCGTACTCAACAAGGTGGACCTGCCCAGTGCCAACCCGGAAGAGGTTACCGACGATATTGTGGATCTGTTGGGGTGTGACCCATCCGAGGTGATTCCCGCGAGTGCCAAAACAGGTATTGGAATCCAGGAAATCCTAAATGCCATCATTGAGCGCATTCCTGCCCCAAAAGGGAATCCGAATGAGCCATTACAGGCCCTTGTCTTTGATTCTGTCTACAATCCTTTTAGAGGGGTTGAGACCTATTTTAGAATCATGAACGGAGAAATCCGAAAGGGACAAAAAATAAAGTTTGTTGCCACCAATAAAGCATATGAGGCCGACGAAATCGGAACCTTAAAATTAAAACAAGTCCCAAAGCAAAAGATTTCCACGGGGGATGTGGGCTATCTGATTACAGGTATCAAGGATGCCCGCGAGGTAAAAGTGGGTGATACCATTACCGATGCCGCCAATCCCACCAAAAATGCCATTGAGGGTTTTGAGGATGTGAAGCCGATGGTGTTTGCAGGAATCTATCCCGTGGACACCGAGGATTTTGAGGAATTGCGGTCCTCTATGGAAAAACTTCAACTCAACGATGCTTCCCTGGTATTCACCCCTGAAAGTAGTGCGGCCCTAGGTTTCGGTTTCCGTTGTGGGTTCTTGGGAATGCTCCACATGGAAATTATCCAGGAACGTTTGGAGCGCGAGTTTGATATGACGGTGATTACCACAGTCCCCAACGTTAGTTATCATGCTTATAGCACCAAGGATAGGGAAACCCCGATCATTGTGAACAACCCGTCGGATTTACCCGACCCCTCTACCATTGATAGGGTTGAGGAGCCATATATCAAGGCCACCATCATCACCAAAGCAGATTTTGTTGGCAACGTAATGTCCCTCTGTATTGAAAAACGGGGGCAGATTGTCAACCAGACCTATTTGACGCCGGAGCGGGTAGAATTGATTTTTGATATGCCGTTGGCAGAAATCGTATTCGACTTTTACGACCGATTGAAAACCGTATCAAAAGGATATGCCTCTTTTGACTACTCCCCCATTGGAATGCGCACCTCCAAATTGGTACGCGTGGATATCTTGCTGAATGCACAGCATGTGGATGCCCTTTCGGCCTTGGTACACTTTGACAATGCCTACCACATCGGTAAAAAGATGTGCGAAAAATTGAAGGAGCTTATCCCAAGACAACAGTTTGATATTCCAATCCAGGCAGCCATTGGCTCCAAGATCATTTCAAGGGAAACCATCAAGGCTCTTCGTAAGGATGTAACCGCCAAATGTTACGGTGGGGATATTTCACGAAAGCGAAAACTGTTGGAAAAACAGAAAAAGGGTAAAAAACGAATGCGCCAAGTCGGTAATGTGGAGATTCCTCAGCAGGCTTTTATGGCTGTGCTCAAATTGAACGATTAGCCCTAGTTATTCTTGATCATCGTCATCAAGGTCGATCAATTTTCCCAAATAAACCAGTTTGTAGCCATCTCCCTTGGGTTCAAAGTCCTTGCTGTTTGCGGGAATAATATCAATGCTCCCACTGGGTGATTTGGTAAAAAGCGGTACCCGGTCCAAATCTTTTTGGGTCATATCAATCAAACTATCGTAATGTGGCTTGTCCTTCAGTTCAATTTCATGGATGGTCGGAAATTTCCGTACTATGTCCATGAGCTGTATAAAATCATCTGTATGCGAAAAAAGACCTTCTTTGGGATTGTTTTCCGGATCATTCACCTCTTCTGTATTCACTAAGCGAAAGGCTCCATTCTCCCCAAACTGCTTCTGGAATTTGTTAATGGCAAACTTGTTGATGTCCGAGTTTCCGGTCAAGGCCATTAAATAGCCCATATCGTTCAATTCGATATTGTCCGTTAGGGAATCCGAAAAAATATTGGCTGTGATGGCTTCCAGACCTAATTTTTTGGCTTTGTCCACATTGGTTTGGTTGTTATCGATCAAGACAACGTGCCTGCTGTTTTTCTTAAGATAATTGGCAATCAATCGAGATAATTTGGAGGCGCCAATAATCAAAATACCTTCGGATTTTTTCAAGAACACCCCCACCATTTTTGCGAACAATCGGGCGGTGGTGGCGTTCAATAGTACAGTGCCCAACACAATCATGAACACCAAGGGGGTGATGTATTCCGCCCCTGGTTCCCCGCGTTGCAACAGTTTGGAACCAAACAGGGATGCAATACCTGCGGCAACAATACCTCGAGGTCCTACCCATCCAATGAAAAGTTTTTCGTTCAGTTTCAGATTGGAGCCCTGTGCACTTAGAAAAACACCCAATGGCCTGATAATGAACACAATCACCGCAAATAGGGCCACTGTGTTCCAGTTATAGATCAATTCCATGTCACTGATGTTGATATTGGCCGCCAATAGAATAAACAGAATCGAAATCAACAATACACTCAGCGATTCCTTAAAATAAAGGAGTTCTTTCAGGTTCGGCAACTTCATATTGCCTAAGACCATACCCATAACCACTACGGCAAGCAGGCCTGACTCATGGGCAAACACGTCTGACTCCACATACACCAAAAGCACTGTGGAAAGGGAGACCACGTTCAACAGATAGTGGGGTATAAAATCCTTTTTGATGGCAAAGGCCAGTGCATGCGCAAACGTAAACCCGAAAGTGGTTCCAAAAAGTATGATTTTTCCAAACTCAATCAAGGCGGTTTGGGTAAATGCGTGTCCTTCCCCCACGCTGATAAATTCAAAGACCAATACCGCAACCAATGCACCAATGGGATCAATGAGGATGCCCTCCCATTTCAGAACTGCCGAAACATCCTTTTTTAATGGTATGTTTCGTAAAATAGGGGTAATAACGGTAGGCCCGGTTACAATGATCAATGCGGAAAACAAAAATGAAATCTGCCATGAAAGCCCAAAAATATAGTGGGCTGCCACCCCCGCACCAAAAAAGGTGACCACGGTTCCAATGGTAATCAATTTACTGATGACCGGCCCCACATTCGAAATTTCGGCCCTTTTCAAGGTAAGTCCGCCTTCAAAAAGAATAACACTAATGGCCAGGGAAACAAAATAATAAAGCCCTTCGCCCGGGAAGAGTCCTTTTTCCCCGTTCCAAATGGGTTCAATTAATTTAGAGCCGTCTTCTGTGTAAAGTGTTGCTATGGGGCCAACCAGCAATCCTATCAAAATTAAAGGTAGAATAGCCGGTAATTTGAATCGCCAAGCGACCCATTGTGCAATAATGCCAAGAATGATGATTCCCGCAAGTTCGAGCATTGTTCTAGTTTTTTTGAAATTTACTGCTTTTCTTTTAGAAAACCGTTCAACACCGTCTTACCTCTGGCAGTTATCTGTTTATAAATGCTTGGTCGTTGGTTTTTAGCATCCCGATCAAAATATTTTTTCCTTCTGAAGAAAAGTAGGGGGCGATGGCGTATTTTTGTTAAAATAGGGCTAATAAAATCCTATTTTTTAACCATTTGGGTAGCGCTTTTCTTATTTTGCATGCCATTTTAATTTCTCAATGACGATATATCCCATAGAGACCGGAAATTTTAAATTGGATGGCGGGGCCATGTTCGGCGTGGTTCCCAAATCAATCTGGAACAGGACAAATCCGGCAGATACCAATAATATGATTGATATTGCCGCCCGTTGTCTTTTGATAGAGGATGGAGACCGACTCATATTGGTGGACAATGGTCTAGGCAACAAACAATCCGATAAATTCTTTGGTTACTATTATCTCTGGGGGAACCACACGTTGGATGGTTCGCTGGCCAAGGCTGGTTTTCATAGGGATGACATTACCGATGTTTTCATGACCCATCTCCATTTTGACCATTGTGGCGGTAGCGTTCAGTGGAACAAGGACCGAACGGGATATGAACCTGCCTTTAAAAATGCCCGTTTTTGGACCAATGAAGAACACTGGGAATGGGCCACCAAACCCAATGTCAGGGAAAAGGCATCTTTCTTGAAAGAAAACCTATTACCCATGCAAGAAAGTGGTCAATTGAACTTCATCAACAGAAAAGGAGGTTCTTTTTTGGAAAAATCCGAGCTGGGATTTGGCATCCATTTTATGGATGGGCATACCGACAAACAAATGCTCCCTCAAGTTAGCTACAAAGGAAAAACCATTGTATTTGTGGCTGATTTGGTTCCAACCGTGGGCCACCTCCCCGTACCCTATGTAATGGGATACGATACCCGCCCTTTGCTGACTTTGGAGGAAAAGGCGGCGTTCTTGGACAAGGCGGCCAATAATGATTGGTTGTTGTTCTTTGAGCACGATGCCCACAATCAACTCTGTTCCCTAAAACAAACGGAAAAAGGGGTTCGCTTGGATCAGGTCCATTCTTTTGACGAGCTTTTTAAAACACCATAATACTGACTTTATACACATACATTTTTATGAATCGCACATATAGCAAACTAGCATTTTTATCTTTTTCTGCATCCTTATTTTTGATGGGGTGTGGGTCCACTTCTCTGGTTTCTACCCCAGTGGAGAACATTGATGCCATTCCTTTGAAGGTTTCGGAACTGACCGAAACGGAAAAGAAAAACTGGGGGCATTTAGACCTCATCAATGACACCATTCCCGGGATGAGTGTCAATCGTGCCTATGCAGAAATCATCAAGAACAAAAAAGGGAAGACCGTGGTAGTGGCCGTATTGGATTCCGGCATGGATTTGGAGCATGAGGACATCAAAAATGTTCTTTGGACCAACAAAGATGAGATCCCCAACAACGGAAAGGACGATGATGGCAATGGATATGTTGATGATGTCCATGGCTACAATTTCTTGGGAGATTCCTATAATGAACAACTGGAATATGTTAGAATGCTCCGCCTGAACATCGGTGACCCTTCAGATAGGGCGAAGGCGCGTCTTTTGCTGGACGAGGAATACCCTAAAGCGCTTCAAAACAAGCAACAGTACGAGCAAATTTTTCAAGTGGTCAAAGCTTCCGACAAGGCAGTAAAGGAGGAATTGGGGAAAGAAACCTACTCCAAGGAAGACTTGTTGTCCATTGAACCCAAAACCCCTCAAATGGAGCAAAGCATTGCGGTTTTGTCCCAAATGTTTGCCTATGGCGACACAATTGCCGAGGTAATGGAAGAATTGGAAGAAGGGATTACCTATTTCTCAGACCAGGTCAATTACAATCTCAACAAAGATTTTAACGGTAGGACCCCGGTTGGTGATGATCCATATGACATTACCGACGTTCCCCATGGAAATGGAAACCCAAAGAACCAAGTGGACACCGAAAGCCATGGTACCCACGTGGCCGGTATCATTGCGGCGCAACGTAATAACGGAAAAGGGATGAACGGAGTGGCCCAAAATGTAGAGATAATGAGCATTCGTGCCGTTCCAAATGGGGATGAATACGACAAGGACATTGCCCTGGGCATCCGATATGCGGTGGATAACGGGGCAAGCATCATCAATTGTAGTTTTGGAAAGGCTTTTTCACCAGAGGCAAAATGGGTGTACGATGCCATCCAATATGCCGCCTCAAGAGACGTGTTGATCGTGCATGCGGCCGGAAATGATGGCGAGGATCTGGACAACCCCGAAAATCCCAATTATCCAAACGATCATAGGTTTGGAAACACCGAATTTGTGGACAACGTGATTACCGTAGGCGCCCTTACCAGTAGCTATGGGTCTAAAATGGTGGCCACTTTTTCCAACTACGGAAAACAAAATGTGGACGTTTTTGCGCCGGGCGACAAAATTTACTCTACCATGCCCAACAACGATTATGAATTCCAGGGGGGTACTTCAATGGCTGCCCCGGCTGTGGCTGGTGTCGCCGCCTTGATCAGGTCATACTACCCTAACCTATCCGCATCCCAAACAAAAAATATTATCATGCAATCTGGTCTAATGACCAAAGCATCGGTCATTGTGGCTGGCGATGAAAGCAAGGCAACCACCTTTGACAAAATCTCCAAGACGGGGAAAATGGTCAACGCCTATAATGCCTTGATTTTGGCAGACAATATTGCCAAGGGCAAAACAACTTTGGAAAGCAACTCAAAATAAGATATGAAACATTTACAACTGTTCTTTTTAACGGCTCTGGCGGGATTTTCATTTGTTTGTGCACAGGACTCCTGTGATTGGCAACAACACGTGGATTATACCATGGATGTTGATATGGATGTGAAGACCTACCAATATACCGGCACCCAAAAATTGGTCTATACCAACAATTCACCTGATCAATTGGGACGCGTTTTTTACCATCTGTATTTTAATGCCTTTCAACCGGGCAGCGAGATGGATGTTCGGTTGCAGAACATTAAAGACCCTGACAAACGAATGATGGATGGCGATCAAAGCAGGATCGCGTCCCTATCCGAAAGTGAAATGGGCTATTTGCACGCCCTCACCCTTACACAAGACGGTCAACCCGTTACGTTTAAGGAAGAAGGCACCATTTTGGTGGTAGATTTGGCCAAGCCAATTCCTTCCGGCGGAAAAACAACCTTGGAAATGACCTTCAAGGGACAGGTTCCGCTTCAAATTAGACGTTCTGGAAGAAACAGTAGGGAAAACGTCGCGCTTTCCATGAGCCAATGGTATCCCAAACTTTCCGAATATGATTTTGAAGGATGGCATCCAAATCCATACATCGCCCGCGAATTCCATGGTGTTTGGGGCAATTTTGACGTGAAAATTACATTGGACAAGGAATATACGGTGGGTGGGACCGGTTATTTGCAAAACCCCGATGAAATTGGGCATGGGTATGAAACTCCCGGCACCAAGGTGAAGACCAAAGGAAAAACCTTGACGTGGCATTTTGTGGCACCCCAGGTGCATGATTTTATGTGGGCGGCCGATCCAGAATACATCCATGATACTCTTGAAATGGAAGATGGACCAACCCTTCATTTTCTTTACAAGAACAATCCTGAATTTATTGAAAACTGGAAAAAATTCCAACCCAAAACGGCAGAGGCCATGGCCTTTTTCAGCAAGAATATTGGGAAATATCCTTATAAACAATATTCCGTTGTACAGGGCGGTGATGGCGGAATGGAATATGCCATGAGCACCTTGGTTACGGGCGGTCGTGAATATGGTAGCTTGGTAGGGGTAATGGTCCACGAAATGGCCCACTCCTGGTTTCAGCATGTCTTGGCGACCAACGAATCCGAGCATGCATGGATGGATGAAGGGTTTACCTCCTTTATCAGCAGTCTTTGCATGAACGAAATCATGGAGCAGAACAAACAAAACCCCTTTGAAGGTTCGTACAGAGGTTATTATGCCTTGGTCAACTCTGGTTTGGAAATGCCCCAGACCACCCATTCCGATCGTTACACCACCAATTTTGCCTATGGCATAGCGGCATACAGCAAAGGTTCCATTTTCCTTTCCCAACTGGGTTATATCATTGGACAGGATAAGTTGATGGAGACCATCCATAAGTATTTTGAGGATTTCAAGTTCAAACACCCTACTCCCAACGATATCAAAAGAACGGCCGAAAAAGTATCCGGAATGGAGCTGAATTGGTACTTGACCGATTGGACAATGACCACTAATACCATTGATTATGGCATTAAAAGTGTGGATGCTGATGGGGACAAAACCAAAGTTTCCTTGGAACGAATCGGTGAAATGCCCATGCCTTTGGACATTTTGGTGGTTGGTGAAGACGGCACCCAGGAAACCTATTATATTCCATTGCGAATGATGTTCGGTGAAAAGGAAAATCCCTATCCATCCCTTAAAAGAACGGTTTTGGACAACTGGGCCTGGGCCTACCCGAACTATGAGTTCGTAATTGATATGCCCAAGGAAAAGATCCAAGCCATTATGATCGACCCTTCACAGCTAATGGCCGATGTGGATGGAGAGAACAACGTGTATCAGGTAAATCCTTGACACCAACACTCCGGTTAAAATATTGACGGGCGGACCAAATTGGTCCGCCCGATTTTATTGCAAACAATTTTATTGAGTACCTTGCCAATAAAATAATAAAGGGGCCTTCGGGGTGTCCATTGAAGAACGACAACGATCCATATAATTTCAAGCTTACCTTTCCGGCAAAAGAAAAACTCAAGAGCAAGAAGCTTTTTGAGGCACTTTTCACTGAAGGAAAGAACCTTCGTGAATTTCCCATAAAACTGATTTACCTTAAAATTGATGTCAACGACAATGTGCCTATAAAAGCCGGTGTGGTGGCTCCCAAGAAAAAATTTAAGAAAGCCGTGGATCGCAACCGCATCAAACGATTGTTGCGGGAGTCCTATCGGTTGAACAAGCCCCTCATTTTTAACAACATTGAGGGAACCTATGCGTTCTTATTTTTATACCTTGGCAATAAGATGCCGAGTTTTGACGAGGTGGACAAAGCGATGAAGCTGCTATTGGACGCCTTTCTAAAAAAAGAATGCCATGAAGAAGTTGATTAAGAAAAAAGTACTCATCCCTGTGTTGGCCTTAACCGTTTTGGTGGTGGCCAGTGGTTTTAAAAGCGATTTTTTTGAGATTGCCAAGCAGATAGAGATTTTTACCACTCTTTTTAAGGAACTCAACATGAATTATGTGGATGAGACCAATCCAGGAGAACTCATGGATTCTGCAATCAAGAACATGTTGGACGAACTGGACCCCTACACCCAATTTTTGAACGAACAGGATGTAGAGGCCTATAAAATCAATAATTCAGGTGAATATTCAGGGATTGGTGCCCTTGTACGATCCTACGAGAGCAAATTGGTTATCGTGGAGCCCTATCAAGGATATGCCGCGGACAAGGCTGGCCTAAAGGCCGGGGATGAAATCATAAAAATCGGGGAAACCAAGGTTGCAGACTTTGACGATAACGCCAGCGAACTTTTAAAGGGCGCCAACAACACGTCCGTTGAAGTGACCTTTGTGCGGCAAGGGGAAACCAAGACCGCCACCATCACCCGAGAAGGCGTTGAGGTAGATGCGGTTCCTTTTTATGACATGATCGATGACAAAACAGGCTACATTGTGCTTTCCCGCTTCAACCAAAAAGCTTCTAGCCAGACCAAATCTGCCATGCAGGATTTGAAAGGGAGGGGCGCGGAACGATTGGTGCTGGATTTGAGGGGAAATCCCGGCGGATTGCTCTCCGAAGCCATCAATGTTACCAATTTGTTTGTGCCCAAAGGGGAACTGATCGTGACCACCAAATCCAAGGTGAAAAAATTCAACCAGGAATACAAGACAAGAAACCAGCCAGAAGATTTGGAAATCCCTCTTGTGGTTTTGGTAAATGGAAAAAGTGCCTCCGCCAGTGAGATTGTCTCCGGTGGTTTGCAAGACTTGGACCGCGCCGTGATTATTGGAGCGAGAAGCTTTGGAAAAGGATTGGTCCAAAGACCGCTCAAACTTACCTATGGAACCCAATTAAAGGTGACCATTTCCAGATATTATACCCCATCAGGAAGATGTATACAAGCGTTGGACTATTGGAACAGGGATTCGGAAGGTCATGCCGTTCGGAACACCAATTTTCAAGAATTTACCACTAGAAACGGCCGAAAGGTTTGGGATGGTGGTGGTGTAATGCCGGATATTACCATCAACTCCTTAAAAACAAATTCGTTGATCGATGCTTTGGAAGGGAACAATATCATTTTTGACTTTGCCACCAATTTTTACTACGACCATTCCTTTGGGTCGGTGGATGATTTTGCTTTTTCAGATTCTGATTATGCCGCCTTCAAACAATACGCCCAACAGCAGAATTTTACGTTTCAGACCAAGACCGAAGAACTTTTGGAACAGTCCATAAATACCGATGACTCCATGTTGGGGCCAGAAGTACAGGAGAAATACAAAGACCTTTTGTTAGCTGTAAACCGAGGTAAAATTGCCGCTTTGGACACGTATAAAAACGAAATCAAGAAAAATCTGGAGGATGAAATCATCCGAAGGTATTTTTATAGGGATGGCCTTTACAAGTATTATTTGAGTCACGATGATGCTATTCTGACCGCCCAGGCTTTGCTTGCTGACAAAAACAAATATTCCAGTATCCTTAAGTGATTTTAGGGAAGGTCCCGGGGTGATTTATTTCTCCTTAACAATCCATATCCTGCTTTCATCAATCCAAATGCAGTAACGATCAAGTTTTGGGAAGTTGGCTCCTCTATGGATGCTATTTTAACCGAAAATTGATCCATGACCTACACGATTGTCTCCCTGACCTTGGTCGGTCTTATCCTGCTCTTTTGGCTTTACAAATTGATGTGCAATTGCTTTTGCCGGTCTTTCTGCATTTGGAAAGACCAAAAAAATGGTTCCATAATTACCAAGGAAGCTACCATATTATCCGTGAACACCATTAAACAAGGCAAAAAACCAATGTTGGAGCTATTGCTTTTGTTCGAAAACCTTTCCGGTCATCCCATCCATAGAAAAATTAGGGTATGGGACAGTAAACCTCATTTAAAAAGGTTTACTGTGGATGGTAAAATCCCTATTGGACTTACGATGGCCAAAAAGCCAAAGAATCCCGTGTTTTTATCCCTGGACGAATGTCGCATTTCCTTCACCTTTCTTTTGGTTTGCAGCCTAAAAGTGATCGTATATGTCATAGGGTGTTACTTTTTTATGGGTGAGGCCGCAAACCGAATTTTCTCTACACCTGACGAATACGAGCGCCTTTTCGCAAACTCGGAACTGTGGCAGATGGGGCTCATTTTCCTTGGGGTGGTCATTTTCCTTTATTTTTTGCTACAAAAAATCGGGTTGATGGCCACCGGTACCGCAAAAACACAACATTGGGAATTACTCTATCAAGGATTTGGAACCTTGGCAACCATAAACTCCTATAAGGATACCGGTACTATGGTCAATGATAATCCTGTAGTTCATTTTAATTATTCCTTTGTGGACAAAACAGGAAAAACCATCACCGGCTCCGATAAAAAAGTGGTAGGGAAATTGGAAGTGGGCACCCTGCCAGACCTTCAAAAAATAGAGGTCATGTACCTCCCGGACAATCCCTCGGTTTCCAGGTTTTTGGAAAACTTGGAGTCCGAAGACATGTCAAAGTTCATTGGGTTTCTATTTTTAACGGTCTTGTTTATTTTCTCTGCAGTGGTAGTGTTTTCATTTTATCAAAGTGTGTTTTAGATGTTATTTCACATATAAAAAGCATGGAATAAATCCTATTTTTGGGCATGCAACAATTAAAAGTCTGTGAACTTTTTGCCGGTGTAGGTGGTTTCCGTTTGGGATTGGAAAACACTGGGCACTACAAAGTAGTGTGGAGCAACCAATGGGAACCCTCTACCAAAACCCAGCATGCCTCTATGGTCTATGAGGCCCGTTTTGGTTCCGAGGGACATTCCAACACTAATATAGAGGAGGTTCCCACTTCTGATATACCTGACCACGACATTTTGGTAGGCGGTTTCCCTTGCCAGGATTATTCGGTGGCCACCAGCCTGAACAATTCCAAAGGCCTTCTGGGAAAAAAGGGGGTGCTTTGGTGGTCCATTCATCGGATTCTTTCCGAAAAAGAGAACAAACCCAAATACCTGTTCCTTGAAAATGTGGACCGTCTTTTAAAATCGCCCTCCTCTCAGCGAGGTCGCGATTTTGCCGTGATGCTCCGTAGCCTTTCCGATTTGGGATATGCCGTGGAGTGGCGCGTCATCAACCCTGCCGAGTATGGGATGCCTCAGCGCCGGAGGCGCGTTTTTTTTCTGGCATACCACAAAACCACTGCTGTTTTTAAAAAAATCAACAAAACCAACCCTAAAGATTGGTTGTTAAGGGATGGAACCATCAGTGAAGCCTTTCCCACAGCGCATAACGTCCAAAACCCTGTTTCTTTTGTGCTTGATACCGATTTGGTATCGGTTTCAACCCATTTTAACGAAGGGAAGCGACTTTCACCTTTTTTAAATGCCGGAATTTGTGTGGATGGAAAAGTGACTACCTTAAAAGTAGCATCCAACTATGATGGAAAAAGGATTTTGTTGGGCGATATTCTTCAAAATGGGACTACTCCCGAAGAACTTTTTGTTCCTAAGGCAGATTTGCCAAAATGGGAA
>JAGQZL010000052.1 GCA_020434915.1 Allomuricauda sp.
GAGCTGAACGATCCCATCGATCAACGGGAGCGTTTTGAAGATCAATTGAAACTCTCCGAAAAAGGGGATGACGAGGCCATGTTCATCGATCAGGATTTCCTGCGTGCCTTGGAATATGGCATGCCCCCTACATCAGGTATTGGAATCGGGATAGACCGTTTGGTGATGCTGATGACGAACAATTCTTCTATCCAAGAAGTGTTGTTCTTTCCTCAAATGCGTCCGGAGAAAAAACAAGTGGAGCTTACCGAAGAAGAAAAAGCCATCATGGACATTCTAAAACCCGCTGGTGAAATGCCCTTGGCAGAACTCAAGGAAAAAGTTGGCTTGAGTGGCAAGAAATGGGACAAGAGTACCAAAGGTCTTTCCAAGCATGGGCTGTTTGAGGTAGCCAAAACAGATGACGGATTGATTGCCCGACTTAAATAACCAGCGCTTACAATTTTTAAGTTTTCACAAAAAAGCATAGCTTAGGATCCCAATATGGAACTAAGCAAAAAAATAGGGCTTATTTTAGGGCCCATCGCCTTTTCGATCTTGAACAATTTGCCTTTTGAGCTCGTCTCGGAAAAAGGTGACCCGGTAGTATCCGTAGCCGTTTGGATGCTCATTTGGTGGATTACCGAAGCGGTTTCCATCTCCGTAACGGCCTTATTGCCTTTGTTTCTGTTACCCATTTTAAAGATTTTGCCCATCGCCGAGGTAGGTGCCAACTACGGCAGCCCCATTGTATTCTTATTCTTCGGTGGTTTTGTCATGGCCCTTGCCTTGGAAAAAGTCAATTTGCACAGGCGTATTGCCTTGAATATTATCCGGTTGACGGGTACCACCCCCAACAAGGTCATACTCGGATTTATGATTGCCACGGCCTCCTTAAGCATGTGGATCAGCAATACGGCCAGTACCGTGGTGATGCTTCCCATAGCCCTATCTGTCATCAATTTATTGATCGATGATGAGGATGGTTTTACCAAAAACGACCAAAATTTTGCATTGAGTGTGATGCTAGGTATTGCATTTTCTGCCAATGCAGGTGGAATTGCCACTGTGATAGGCACACCTCCCAACTCAGTTTTGATCGGGTTGTTGGAAAATGAGTACAATACGGAAATTTCCTTTTTAAAATGGATGACCATCGGTTTGCCTTTCTCCATCATCATGATTGCGCTCTGTTATGTGGTATTGGTAAAATGGATGTTCCCTAACCGAGATCTGAAATTCAATGCAAGCAAGGAAGTCATCCATACCGAACTGGAAAAACTGGGACCCACCTCAGGAAAGCCAAAAATGGTCCTGGTCATTTTTGGGATTACGGTCTTTCTATGGATCTTTCGGACATTGATCAATGCCGTATTTCCTAAACTGGGACTCACCGATACCATGATCAGTATTTTTGCGGCCATTGCCCTTTTTGCCATACCCTATAACATTAAAAAAGGGGATTTCATCATCGAATGGAAGGATACCTCCAGACTCGCTTGGGGTATTTTAATACTTTTTGGGGGCGGGCTTGCACTTGCCCAAGGGATGTCCACAAGTGGAATTGTGGATATGGTGGCCAATGCCATTGCCGAAAGCCAGATCAGTGTGCTGCTTACAGCGGCATTGCTCATTTTCCTAATGCTTTTTATGACAGAACTGATGAGCAACGTGGCCTTGGTAGCCGTTCTGGCTCCTGTGGTTGCCGGTATTGCCATTGGTTTGGATATTCCAATCCTGTATCTTTTGATTCCGGTAACCATTGCCAGTAGTTGTGCATTCATGTTGCCCATGGCAACACCTCCTAATGCCATTGTTTTTGCCAGCGGCTATGTAAAGATTCCACAGATGGCCCGTGTTGGGTTCATTCTAAATCTGATAGCGGTTTTACTTCTTATTTTGGTGTTCCAATTTGTAATCCCACTATTGTTCTAAAATAAATGCCCCCTCCGGGTGGAAGGGGCATTTACAAACTAACTAACTCAAAAAAATGTAAGAAACTAACTCAACTTTATGTTGTGCATGGCTTTTTTTCCATTGCACTGTACAAAGGTATAACTACTAATAGTGAAGATTATTATAATTAGTCTTTTGTTAACGCTACCACTTCCTACTCATTCATATGGTTTAGTTGGGCCAAAAAAGCCAAACTTTGAAAAAGATTTGGTTTATGAGGAAAAACCTTGCAAATCCTGCAATATATTTTAAATTTCTTTGCACTTTGACCTTCAAAAACAGTCTGTGTTATTTTTTTGTTAATCAACTCCTTATAAAGCATACCTTAACAAAAAAGCCCTCGAATGAGGGCTTTTTCCAACTAACTCAAAAATTTGTAAAATGAAAACAAAACATCTTACTAGTTTGCCCCAGAATATGGGTCAAAATCTTCAGGCAGATACACAGAAGTGTCAAAACCCAAGTCCATACTATCATCTTCCATGTAGTTGATGGAGTTGATGGCCACCACATTGGTGTAAGGGTCAAAATCTGCTGGTAAAAGGTACTCGCTATTGATTCCCAATTCCAATTCTACCTCATCTTCCACATAAGTAATGGCGTTTAGGTCTACATAAACCTCATAAGGTGAAAAACCTTCCGGTAGATAATCCTCCGTATTGAATCCCAAGTCGAAATCCTCTTCTTCCATATAGTTAATGGAATGTACATCCACCACATCGGTGTAGGAATTGAAATCGGCCGGTAGATATTTTTGGGTATCAAAACCTAATTCGGGTTCAACTTCGTTTTCGACATATATGATGGAATTCAAATCAAAATAGCTTTTATAGGGATCAAAATCGGAAGGCAAATAGTCCGCGGTATCAAAACCAAGGTCAATTTCAGGCTCTTCCTCTATATATACTATTTCATCCAAATTCAACTCATACGATGCATAACCTTCATTCTCGGTCATGTACTTGGTTGATCCGTTCTCCTCAGTATTGATGTTCAATACTGTATAACTGTTCTCTAAACTGCTGGAAGTCTCAGATTCGTTCTGGACAACCTTTGCATTTTGCTGGTCGTTTGCTATGGCGGAACCACTTAAAAGTACACATCCATAGATCATTAATAACTTGTTCATTTTTTGATTGAATTTTTTGATTGATGTTATGCTTATAAGACTATCCAAATTCTGAATTGTTACAGCAATTATGATTTTTTTACGAAAAACAGATATCCCATGAGCCCAGCAATACTGGGCGTTTCAGCTGGGACCATCAGTAAAACGCAGGACTCCGAAAGGTTGGGATATTTGTCCAAAAAAATGAGTGTTAATATTTATTTAACAGTAAAGTTTCATGATTTTTTGGTTCTTTGGTTGTTTTAGTTATCCAAACTGACTTATAATGATGCATAAATTTTTACCTCGACTAATTGTACTTTTCATTTTGTTGGGATCCTACCAGACCACTGAGGCCCAACTTTTCAAAAAGAAGAAGAAAGACACTGAACAAAAAAAAGAAGCCAAGCCGAAACCTGGCGAAATTCAACCTTATGATAAGGTAATCACCAAAGACGCAAAGACAGATACTGGTCTGTTCAGCGTACATACGGTTGATGACAAGTATTTTTATGAAATTCCAGATTCTTTGTTCAACCGTGAGATGCTCATGGTAAGCCGAATTTCCAAAACAGCAACTGGTATTGGTTTTGGTGGCGGCAAAATCAACACCCAAGTCATGCGCTGGGAGAAAAAACCAAAACAGGTATTGCTCCGTATCGCTTCCTATGAAAATGTGGCCGCAGATTCTTTGCCCATTCATGAGGCCGTGGTCAATTCCAACTTTGAGCCAGTGCTATATGCTTTCGACATCAAGGCCATTAATAAAAAGGATTCGCTGAACCCTGCTACGGTTATTGAGGTGGACCCTATGTTCACCAAGGATGTAAATGCCTTGGGACTTCCCGATGGTTTTCGTAAACGTTACAAAGTAACCCGATTGGACGGGGACAGAAGTTATATCGAGTCCATTAAGAGTTATCCATTAAACATAGAGGCTCGTCACGTAAAGACTTATTTTTCCAATGAGCCACCCAGTAATTCAAGTTTGGGTTCCATTTCTTTGGAAATCAACAACTCCATGATCTTGTTGCCCAAAGAACCTATGAAACGCAGATATTTTGATGAGCGAGTGGGTTGGTTTGCACGTGGACAGGTGGATTATGGATTGGATGCCCAAGAAAGTAAGACTGTAACCTATCTAGATCGATGGAGATTGGAAGTGAAAGATGAGGACATCGCAAAGTTCAAGGCCGGTGAGTTGGTGGAACCTAAAAAGCCCATTATTTATTATGTGGATAGGGCCACTCCCAAAGAGTGGGTGCCTTTCATTAAACAAGGTATTGAGGATTGGCAAGTAGCCTTTGAAGCAGCTGGTTTTAAAAATGCGATCCTTGCCAAGGATCCTCCAACTCCTGAAGAAGACCCGGAGTGGTCCCCTGAGGATGTCCGCTATTCCGTAGTGCGTTATTTGGCCTCTCCCATTCCGAACGCAAATGGTCCGCACGTAAGCGACCCACGAAGTGGTGAGATTTTGGAATCGGACATCAATTGGTACCATAATGTAATGAGCTTATTACGCGGATGGTTTTTTGTGCAGACTGCAGCCATTAACCCTGCCGCACAAAAAACTGAGTTCGATAAGGACATTATGGGTCGGTTGATCCGCTTTGTATCTTCCCACGAGGTTGGACATACGTTGGGTCTTCCTCACAACATGGGCAGCAGTCCAGCATATCCGGTAGATTCCTTGCGATCGGCAAGCTTCACCAAAAAATATGGAACCGCAGCCTCCATTATGGATTATGCCCGTTTCAATTATGTGGCACAACCAGGGGATGAAGGGGTAGCTTTGATGCCCAACATTGGAGTGTATGACAAGTATGCCATTAAGTGGGGCTACCGTCCTATTTTGGATAAAAGCGCAGAGGACGAAAAACCCGTATTGAACGGTTGGATCTTGGAACATGCCGGAGACCCTATGTATCGATTTGGACACCAACAAGTGGGTGATATCCACGATCCGAGTTCCCAAACCGAAGACTTGGGCGATGATGCCATTAAGGCCAGCTTGTACGGAATAGCAAATCTTAAGCGTATTGTTCCAAAATTAATGGACTGGACCACCGAAAAAGGCGAAAACTATGACGACCTAGAAACCATGTACGGACATGTAGTTGCACAGTTTAGCAGATATATGGGACATGTATCCAACAATATTGGTGGTGTTTACGAGTATCATAAAACGGCGGATCAAGAAGGTCCGGTTTATACCCACGTATCCAAAGAACACCAAAAGAATTGCATGGCTTTCATGCAAGAACAGCTTTTTACCACTCCGGAATGGTTATTGGACCAAAACATTTTCAACAAAATACAATACTCAGGATCGGTGGAGCGTATCCGTTCCGTACAAGAACGCTATTTGAACACGATGCTCCAATTGGGCAAATTGGCCCGAATCATTGAAAACGAGACCATCAATGGAAAAGATGCCTACGGTTTGTTGGAAATGATGAGAGACCTTCGTAGGGGTATTTGGTCTGAAACCAGAAACGGCAGAACCATAGATACCTATCGAAGAAACCTTCAAAAGGCACATATAGACCGATTGGCGTATTTGATGACTGCCGATAGTCAAGGTAAACTTCCAGATTTTGGAGGCTATCGTAAATCAACGGCCGTAAATACCAGCCAGTCTGACATCAGGTCAGTGGCAAGAGCCGAATTGAACAATTTGAAGAGTGATATCCGCGGAGGGCTATCCAGAATTTCAGATCCAATGAGCAGATACCACCTGCAAGATGCCCTGGAACGCATCGATACAATTTTGGACCCTAAATAAAGGTTTTTTGTAAGAAAAAACCATCAAAGGGTGTAGTTTGATTTTTTGTCAACTACACCCTTTTTTTTGTCCCTTTCACATCTCCATGGGTCTGTTTCACAACATATCACTGTGACCAAACAAAGGTTTGATTACCTTAGTAATCCCAAATCTCAACATCATGACCTACAAAATCAAAAGCCTTATCTACTTTTTGTGTTTTGTGCTGGCTTCCGTTTCCTACTATCTGGTGGACCAACACGACCAATTCCAAAAGCAAATCACAAGTGAATCATACGTGGAAACCAATTTCCAAGATGCGGATGATTTAGATCAACCAGTTGAAAACCTTGAGGAAGAACAGCAATAACCCTTCTCAAAAACTCTATTTCTGTTAAAAGCTTCACAATTGTCATTCCCTTGATTAAACCTAGGGACAACCGTTTTGTCCAAGGAATAAATCATTAAAATTTTGAACATATGAAACGTTTAGCAATTGTATTGGTGTTACTTACCTCTTTTGGGGTAATGGCCCAAAAAGGTGATGGCCCTCGTATGCAAAAAGGCCAAAAAATGAACATGACCGCCGAGGAAATGGCAACCATGCAAACAAAGCACATGACTTTGGCACTTGATTTGACCGAGGCACAACAGGAAAAGGTCATGGAATTGAATTTGGAAGAAGCAAAGATTCGTAAGGCCCGTTGGGATGAGATGCAGGCACTAAAAGAAAGTGGTGATTGGAAAAAACCTACTGATGAAGAGCGTTTGGCTAGACAAAATGAACGATTGGACGATCAGATTGCCTTTCAGGCCAAAATGAAAGAAGTATTGAACGAAAAGCAATACGACGATTGGAAAGAAATGCGAAAACACAAGGCCATGCATGGCAAAAAGAAAATGCAGAAAGGTGGAGGAAGAGGATAGTGTTTTTTGTTGATTTTAAGAAGCCGCGCCGGCCATGGTCGCGGCTTCTTTTCTTTTATCCCTACTTATATTTTGTTACCCGCTCATCTTGGATCATACCGCTCCAATTCAATCCGAAGGCAAAATCATAGGCATTACCCTCTGAGTCAATATACGGCTCCATATCCCTCGGCACATCCTCAAACTGCAGTTCCACCGTCTTCATATTGCTTGGCATTTGGAAAGGCAACAGCGCAGAAGGCTCCTTAGAACCGGAAACCAATTCCATCAACGCCTGGTCCTGAACACCCATCTGTACCAAAATAGCATCGGCATAGGGTTCAATCTCGGCAAAAACCATCGGCTTGGAGACCCTGGTTATCACTACAACAGGCTTATTGCCCATTTTCTGCTTGGTGTCCTTCACCAAGTCCAAATCCGTGGTATTGGATGCCAAATAGGTTTTGTTCTTGTAGGAACGATTGGTAAAATCTTCCATAGGGCTACCTCCTGCCAAACTAGAATCCCTTGCAAACGCGGCTTTGTACACTCCATATTGTAGACTGATCGGCACATAACCGTTCCCTCCTTCCTCAGCATCCTTGGCTTCATACCCAACTCCTCCGTTCGGATTCTCAATACCTACCAAGGCAAAATCGGCCTCATCGGGATTTTCTACCACCTCAAAATACTTGGACACTACTTCCATATTAAAAGGATGCTCCAATTTTTCGGGGGTTTCAAACCCAAACCAGTTCCTGCTAGGTGCCACATACCGTTCTGGTACGTATACTTTTTTCTTATCCTTTGCCGGCAACACATTCGCCTTGTTTTTCAGCATGACCACGGAACGCAACTGCGCCTCGAAACCAGCCGCCATAAATTCTGGATTGCCCACTGTTTTTTCCGTTTCCGAAACATCCAAATATGGATTTTCAAAAAGTCCCGTCCTAAAAATATTCTTGAGTAATCGCACGGCAGAAACCTCAAATCGGTTGCGCATGTATTCCTCTCCATGCTCCTTTACTCCCATATTGTAGGCTTCAATCACAGGATCCATATCATTGTTCCCTCCAAATTGGTCGCAACCCGCCTCGATAATTTTGTAGTGGCGTTCCGCTACGGTCAAATTTTCCACACCCCAGGGCTTTCCTTCAAACACATACACATTGCTTACATCCCGTGTAATCCCCCAATCGGTACAGACCACGCCATCATAGCCATATGTTCCACGTAGCAGTTCCGTTATCAAATATTTGTTATAGGAATTGCCCACACTTTCCCCATTTACCGTATCCCTACCCGTTGAAATGGTATAGTAAGGCATCACTGCGGAGGCCATTCCCGTATTCCCCTCCAATTTAAAGGCGCCCTCGGTAAATGGTTTTAGATGATCTTTCAAATTATTGCCAGGATACACGGCATAGGCACCATAGCCAAAATGAGCATCTCTCCCACCTTCCTCTGGACCTCCGCCAGGCCAATGTTTTACCATGGCATTCACACTTTGGTAGCCCCATTCCCCATCATCGGAGGATTGGAATCCGTCCACATAGGCCCTAGCCAAATCGGTGGCCAGATCGGGGTCTTCCCCCATGGTCCCATCAAAACGTGACCAACGGGGTTCCGTGGCCAAATCAATTTGGGGAGACAAAGCAGTGGCAATGCCCAAAGCTCGGTACTCCTTGGAGGCAATTTCCCCAAACTGTTGCATCAATCCGGGATCAAAACTGGCCGCTATGCCCAAACTACTGGGCCACATGGAAATCTGTCCGCCCGCTCCTGCATTGAACTCGGCATAGGAATCACTGCCGTGGCGTGGGTCGGAACTCGTATTCACCGGAATACCCATTCCGATACCCTCCACAAAGGCCTGTGCATTGTTGTTCCATTGCGCCGCAATCCCAGGAGACTCCACGCTGGTAATCAATACATGTCGTAAGTTGTCATCCTTCAAAAAAACCTGCTGGGCATCGGAAAGATCACTGGCTTTGGCCCCACTTTCCTCAAAAGGCTTTCCGTTATAGGTCACAGGACCAAAAAAGCGGTTTCCACCTCCTGGAATGGATTGGTGGGCACTGTAGAGCATCAATCCCGCAATCTGTTCCACACTCATTTTAGAGGCCAAGTCCTTTGCCCGCTCTTCTGCGGAAAGTCTCCAATCTTCATAAGGGTCCAAAAGTCCGTTTCGGTTTAGATCCTTAAAGGCGAAACGGTCAACGGTCAAAATCGTTACCCCAGATGTTGTGGAGTACCCTAGTGTGGCCCCATCGGTATTGTCCACTAAATGGTAACCCTCCTTTTCAGTCTCACTCCATTGGGGGCCACAGGAAATCAACAGGATAGGACCAATAAGGGCCAAAAGATGTTTCATATTTTTTCTCATGTTCAGTTGGTTTGGTTAATTCTATGATAAACTTGTTCAAATTACGCAATGAAAGCGAAGTTTGGAAATCCTTTTTGGCAATTTGTGGCGTATATAACATAACCCACCTAAGCACTGCCATAGTCTTAACATTTAAAATTTAAAAAGATGAAAGCACGTTTCTTAATTCCTGTTTTAGTGGCCCTTTTTTCAATGACCCTCTCTTTGGGCCAAGAGAAATCCCATTGTCCAACTTCTGAATGCGATTTTCAACCTGGCGATCAGGTCTATGCCTTTGGACATAACATCAAATTACGGGCAGAGCCCAGCACGTCATCCAAAATCTTGGATAAACTAAAGATCGGGGAATGGGTGAAAATCATTGAAAAAACAGAATTTTCATGGCCTTACAATGGTTTTGATTCCCCTTTTTACAAAGTAAGTTACAATGGTATGACGGGGTACCTCTTGGGCGGACTTTTGTCGTTGGAAAAGAAGACCATCAACGATCAAAAGTATTTCTTCACCTATTCCAAAAAGGGAGAAACCACCTTTTTGAACATTCGGACCCCATTGCACGGTTCTTATTTGGAGAAACAGATTCCCTTGAAAAATACCCAGTTTTCCATTCACACCATGGACAATCGTGGGATTCCCAACCTAGATGGGATTCTCTACATAGATTATGTGGCCAATCCGCAATCTTTGGAGGATGGGGGTGTTTACCTTTTTCTGAACCATCTTAATTTGGGTGATGCTGTGGAACTGTCAGAAATGAGGCAGGCTGGGGCGTTTTATCACTCCGAACAATTCATCTTTCCAGATGATGAAGGAGGCTTGGTGGACAAGGTTCTTTACAAAAAAGTGTGGGGGCGCAATCTGGATGTCGCCACAAAATGGCAACAGAGTGCCTGGGAAACCCGTATCCTTTCGTGGACCGATGGACATTTAAGTCCCAATCCCCATGAAAAAGGGCAATAGTCTTTGTTATTTATCGTTTATTTATACGATATTTTATATTATCGGTTTTTTTACCGATATTTGATAAATTCGTTCAATTAGACGATATTAAACTTACAACTATGATTGCCGTACTTACCGGGGACATCATCAATTCCAAAGACCACAAGGCTGCGAAATGGTTGCCTATCCTTAAACAGGGGCTAGCCCGTTATGGCAATGCCCCTTTGGATTGGGAACTGTACCGGGGAGATAGTTTTCAATTGAAGACGCATCCCGAAACAGCTTTGGAAGCAGCCATCTATTTGAAGGCAAGCCTGAAACAGATTCGACACCTAGATGTACGCATCGCCATCGGATTGGGCGAACAAGACCACCATGCGGACAAGATCACGGAGTCCAACGGTACGGCCTTTGTAAACTCAGGGGAATGTTTTGAAAACCTAAAAAAACAAACGCTGGCCCTGCAATCGGGAAACGCATTGTTTGACGATACCCTGAACCTGATGTTCCAATTGGCCAATTTGACCATGGACAATTGGCTGCCGGCCACCGCAAAAATTGTAAAGGCAAGTATGGAGCACCCGGAAGCCAACCAAAAGGAATTGACCACCCTTGTGGATAAGTCGCAAAGTACCATAAGCGAGGCCTTGTTGCGTGCCGGATTTGACGAAGTGCAAAAAATGATCCATTTTTACAGAACCCAACTCGCCCGATTATGACACTTTTGGCCCTAAAACTGTTGCTTGCCCATTTTATTGGAGACTTTGTATTGCAACCCAGCAAATGGGTGGAAGACAAGCTCGAAAAAAAATGGCGCTCCAAATACCTTTACTTCCATATTGGGGTACACTTGATCATTTTGTTGCTCCTACTCCAATTTCAGCATTTGGGGGCCATTGCAGTGATCATCGTTTCCCATTATGTGATTGATGTGGGCAAACTGGCTTTCACCAATCCCAAAAACTACCGATGGCTGTTCGTTTTGGACCAAGTATTGCATGTATTGGTGCTGCTTGGGGTATTACAGTGGTTATCACCGTTCTCGATGGATATTTCCAACTGGTTCAATGAGCAAACCTTGCTCCTGATTACCTTTTTGGTGTTTGTGACCTTTGTATCTGGAATTCTCATGCGGATGTTGTTAGCACCCTATATCGATGAAATTGCCAAAGACGATGAATCTGGGGAAGGCGGTTCCCTTAAAAATGCGGGTACCTATATTGGAATGTTGGAACGACTTTTTGTATTCGGGTTTATTCTCTTGCAGCAATGGGCCGCCATTGGGTTGTTGATTGCCGCTAAGTCCGTGTTCCGGTTTGGGGACCTCAACAAAGGCAAAAACCGAAAACTGACCGAATACGTCCTTATCGGTACCCTGTTGAGTTTCGGGTTGGCCATTCTTTCCGGAATGCTATATACCCATCTGGTCCAAACCATCCGCACATAAAAAAACCGTCCCTAAAGGGACGGCTCTCACTGAATTAAAAATGAGCACTAGGTGCATGATCATAGAAGGTTGTGATCCTGCAACACCTTCATACTTTCCAAAACATTGCTCACAGCCAGAGTCATGGATTTTGCGGAGACCGTAGCCCCGGAAATACCATCAATATCCTCCCCATAAATCAACTTCTCCCCAGACTTTCTACCAATGAACTGTTTAAGCCAACGCTGGCTGCCCACCTGTCGGCCATGGTCCTCCCGATAGATCAGGATTTTGGATTTCTTTACTGCAAGATCAGGGGTGAGCAATACCACATAATCAAAGGTTTTCTTCAGGCTTGGGGCATTCCCCACATACACATAGCCCAAGAAGGTACCATCGGACTCAATCTTGAATAGGTTTTCACCTCCCAGTGCGGATGGGGTCTGTTGGTCCAAGTCAGAGGTCACTTCTATCAAATGCAAAGAAAAATCCTCCACTTCAAAGGTGGTCTGTATGGCATTGTCTATCTTCTCCTGCAATTTTGGGGTGATGTTGTCCGCCCTGAAACCCAAAAAGAAAAAAGCAACAAAAATTACGACCCAACCGAAGCTTTTAATTCTACTTCCCTGCTGCATTCGTGGTTACCTTTTTATCCGTGATGAATTTTTCTATCAGTTGTAGAATCTCCTTTTTGTTTGCATTGGCCGCTTCCAGTTTGTAAAAATGCATGAATAACGGTTGCTCGTCCACCTTTTTCAAAAGGGTCAAATCCCCTTCGCGATTGTACACTTCATCCCAGGCAGCTCTGGCCTTTGCCCAAAAATCTTGGTGCTTTGCCCACCATTCTGTGGCAGCCTTGCATTTTTCATCGGCCACTTTTACATACGTGTTATATCCCTTTTCCTGTGCCAACAATACATCGTTCTTACCATCTTTGCGGATGATCTTATCATTGTCTTGCTCGTGCACCCAACCAGTTTTGGTGATTTCCTGACGGTTCCCACGACTCAATACATTGTAATCGCTCCGCTTGGAATATTCTCTTCGTGGAAGAGGGGAATCACTTCTGTTTTCCCAGTAGTGTTTGCCATCAAAATGTACCCAGGTAGAAGAACCGGAATAGCGTGGACTGTCATCCACTTGATACACTTTTTGGGTCCATTGGCCCTTTACATTGGAAGCTGGCACCTCCGTGAATGTCCAGCTATTGTCCTTGTCGTAGTGAAATACCTTTTCATTTTCATACAACCAATCCTGTCTCCAGTGCTTGATCACCATGGTATCATTGAGCACCAACAAATGTTGCAATGAAATTTTATTATCCTCATCCACAATGGGCAA
>JAGQZL010000053.1 GCA_020434915.1 Allomuricauda sp.
AAACATACGAACAGCCTTGATGGATGTTTTTTACAAAGCTGGTAAAATCAACCCTCAAAATTAATTCCTATTCGCTATCTTGGTACTCAAGATACAACCTATGGGACTACTCATATTTTACGCCCTTATTTCTATTTTCTTTTCCTTTCTCTGCTCCATTTTGGAAGCGGTATTGCTGAGCATTACGCCAACCTTCATCAATGTAAAAAAGCAGGCAGGTAAGGAATATGCTTCCACGCTGGAAAACCTTAAAAAGGACGTGGACAAGCCTTTGATCGCCATTCTTACCCTGAATACCGTAGCACACACGGTGGGGGCCATTTTGGTAGGGGTACAGGCAAAAGCTGCCTACGCAGAACTTTATGGCACAACAGAAAGAAGCATTTTTGGATTCAAGCTTACCGAAGATCTTATGGTGGGCCTAGTATCTACCCTTATGACGATTCTCATTTTAGTGGCATCGGAAATCATTCCAAAGACCATTGGCGCTACCTACTGGAAACAATTGGCCAACTTTACGGGCAAAGCGCTCACCATAATGGTGTTCCTCCTAAAGTGGACCGGCCTTTTATGGGTTTTACAACTGTTCACCAAATTGATAGGAGCCAAAGGGGAGCATGGCAGCGTATTGAGCAGGGAGGATTTTACCGCCATGACGGAAATTGCGCATGAAGAAGGGGTGTTTCAAGAATCGGAGTCCAAGGTCATCAAGAATTTATTGCGGTTTGATGAAGTTTTGGCCAAGGATATCATGACCCCAAGAACGGTGATGAAAATAGCTTCCGAAGACATGACCATCAAGGAATTTTTTGATGCCAACCGGCCTTTGCGCTTTTCTAGGATTCCCCTCTACAAAGACAGAATGGACAACATTACCGGTTTCTTTTTGAAAGATGAGCTCATGGAAGCCATCATCAACAAAAAAGGCAGCAAAACGCTTTCCGAATTAAAAAGGGAAATCTTGGTAACCAGCCGAACCAAACCGATACCCGAACTGTTCGACAAGTTTGTGAAGCAACGGGAACATGTTTCCTTGGTAGTGGATGAGTATGGATCTGTAAGTGGATTAGTGACCATGGAAGATGTGATAGAGACATTGCTAGGACTGGAGATTATGGACGAAAGTGACAACGTGGAGGACCTTCAGTCCCTTGCCAGAAAGAACTGGCACCAACGTGCACAGCGATTGGGTATTATTGAAGATGAAAGTGAAGTGGAGTAATGGAAGTTGCTTATTTACAAACTCCTATCGGAACAGCAGAATTTCAAGGCGATGAGAATGGTCTTGCCTCTATCACCGTTTTAAATGAAAATAAACCAAATGGTACAATTCCAAAAGTCTTAAGCGATGCTGTTTCTCAACTTAAGGAATATTTTGAAGGAAAACGTACCGATTTCGACCTCAAACTAAACCCAGAGGGCACCGATTTTCAGAAGAAGGTCTGGGATGCCCTATTGGAAATTCCATTTGGAAAAACCATTTCTTATTTGGACCTTTCCAAACAACTCGGTGACGTAAAGGCCATTCGTGCAGTAGCCTCGGCCAATGGCAAAAATCCACTTTGGATTGTGGTTCCTTGTCACCGTGTAATAGGAACCAACGGAGACCTCACAGGCTATGCAGGTGGACTGCATAGAAAAAAATGGTTATTGGAACACGAGAGCCCTGTGAAACAGACAGCTCTTTTTTAATTTTTTGCCATGCTTTATAAACTTAACCTGGAGCATATCCTCTTTTTGGATATTGAAACCGTACCCCAAAAACAACAATTCTCCGAACTGGACGAAACATCCCAAACCCTGTGGGAACACAAATCGCAGTACCAACGCAAGGACGAGTTCACAGCAGAGGAATTTTACGAACGCGCCGGTATTTGGGCCGAATTTGGCAAGATTGTGTGCATTTCTGTGGGGTATTTCAACTTTAAAGGGGAAAACCGCCATTTTAGGGTCACTTCCTTTCATGGAGATGAAATTCAAATTCTTAAACAGTTCAAGCAATTGCTCAAGGACCATTTTAGCCAGACCAAACACTTACTGTGTGCCCATAATGGCAAGGAATTCGATTTTCCCTACATCGCCCGTAGAATGGTGATCAATGGCATCAACCTTCCCTATAAACTGGACCTCTTTGGCAAAAAACCCTGGGAAGTACCCCATTTGGACACCATGGAACTCTGGAAGTTTGGGGATTACAAACACTATACATCCCTAAAGCTTTTGGCCCATGTATTGGGCATCCCGTCGCCTAAGGAAGACATGGACGGTAGCATGGTAAAGGATGTATTCTATGTGGAAAACGACCTGGATCGCATTGTTTCCTACTGCGAACTGGACGTAGTGACCACCGCACAGGTATTCCTTCGGATGCGTAACGAAGCGTTATTGTCCGAGGAGGAAATCAAAAAAGTATGATGGGAAGGAACATCAGCTTTGCCAACTTGGCCAACCTCCTAGCTTCCCCATTAAAAGATGGGGATGGGAACATCAATCGACTCATGAGAATTAGTTTTTGTAGAATTTGGTGCTTTTGATTCCGGCATAATCCTGAACTACCAACACATACAATCCGGAAGATAGAGAGGACACATTGATGGAACCCTCTGTTTTGCCCTTTCTGATCACATTGCCTGAAGTGGTAACAATGGAATACTGGGCATCTTTGGAAAGTTCGGCATTCACGTTCAAATAATCAACGGCGGGATTGGGGAACACGGAAATGTTGAGCTCTTGGGGATAACTTAAGGGGGTATTGCCCATCATTTGCGTCGCCTCACCGTTAAATTCAAATTCAATGGTCTCGGAAAATTCAGAAACCGCATTTTCTGTACAGATGGAACGAACCCTGGCCTCATAGACTTTTCCTGTTTCCAAACCGGAAAGTTCAAAAATAGAGTCCCAAACCAATTCGATAGTCCAAGAATCGGTATCAATACTTCTGTACTGCACCTCAAAAAGGGTCTCCTCGGCCTCGCTCCAAGAGATGGTGGAACCTTCTTCAGTGGATGAAACCAATTCCAACTCGGAAGGAGTATCAATGGAACATTTCGAAATCTGGGCTCCGGAAACAATCAAGGAAAAATCTTGGATTTCATTCTTAAGATCTCCTTTATGCGTTACAGTAATAGTGTACTCACCTTTGGCATTCGCAATCTCAATTCGTTCGTAAGGGTCCACTTTATTGTCCCCTTTTGTGGCCGCATCATTCGCTTTGGCAGGATTCAATTTCCAAGGCAGGAAAGTCTCTCCATTTTTGGTGATCCGGATGTCCAAATCATTTCGCAATGCTGCAATGGTGCTGTTCAACTCTCCTCGGTTCACATATTCCCCTTCTGGGTCGGTCCAAGAAATGGAAGCCATCAAAGGTTCATTGCCATTGGCTTTCACTGTAATGGTATAGCTTTCTCCGTTGGAAAGGCTTTCTTCATTCACCAGTGTGGTGTATTCCTTATTTTGAAGTACCTCAGCGGCGGTTTTGGCATTCATTACACCCCAACCCATTTTGTAATCAGGTCCTTTGGCATTCACATCATCTGCAGTATGAAGGGCCAGTCCTTTAAGCGTAGCTGCTTTCATATACGTTCCGAACAATTCTTCGTGATACTGTTGCAACAATAAAAGAGATCCTGTGACTCCAGGTGCGGCCATAGAGGTGCCAGCAGAAACCTGATAGCTACTGTTGGTGGCGGAACTTGTGGAAAGAATGTTGGTGCCATCACCAGCCAAATCCGGTTTTACACGGCCATCATCCACCGGGCCAAAACTACTATAACCGGCCACGGAAGCATTGGTCAAGTTTCCTTTGCTATCTATTTCAGTATTTGCCCCGGCAATGGTCAAACCATTCTTAGTGGTAGTAAAACCAAGCAGCAGGTCAAAACCATCTGCAGTCTTTCCATAATTGGGAGCAGCATTGTCATAAGAATTCTGCGCATTTCCTGCGGCGGTCACCATTAAATAGTATGGTGCATTGTACATAATCTTGTCCCAGTCCTGAGCTACTTTAATATAGGCTCCAAAATACCAATCCGGCACTCGGTCAGAAAGAATTCCGTAGGAATGGTTGCTCAACAACAGACCATTGGCAGCCGCCTCGGCCACCTCAATTTTGTCACGTGTCCAATCGTGGGTCATGGCTTGGGCGCCATAAGCTACCCCTTTTGCATTGGGTTCCACCCCGGAAGAAATCAAATTTCCGGTTACCAACGTAGCATGCAGACTGATTTCATCCGATCCATCGGCATTTTTGGCACGTGCGCCAAACTCTTGGTGGGATGTAAGGGCCACACCGGCATCCCAAACACCTACTTCCATTCCACTTCCGGTCAAGCCGAGATTCAAAAGACCAGTATCATATAGTGTATGTGCACGGGAAGTTTGGGAAGTAGGGTCGTTCAACGTAGTATAATAAAGAGGTGTACCATCCGTACCGATATCCTTCAACTCAATTTGGGAACCATCTGTGGATTTTTCATAGCGATTCAATCCTTTTGATGAAATGAGTTGACCGATTTTTTGATGGGTGGTATTGTTCTCCCTTTCCATTTCCGAAATGAAAGAACTCAATTTTTCCAAATTGTAGGAAGTACGAATTTGTTGTTTGGCTTTTTGGGATTGTCCAACTGCCGAGGATATGACCAAAACTGTCAATAACATGGAGAAGATCGCTCCCTTAGCCCCGATAGGTAATCTGTAGTCCATAATTAAGTTTAGGTAAGATTTGGACTACGAATATATTGTGAGACGTATTATTTATCGATAATCTTCCTACTTTATTCGATGAAATGCATCATGTTTTACTGTAAGTTGTTGTGAAAATTAACTTTTGTGTGGTAAAGTTTTTTCTTACATTTTATTTTTGCGCTTCTTCCAAAACCACATAAACCGGAAAATGGTCACTGTACCCTCCCACATATTTGCTTCCAGCAAAGGTCCGGAAGGGATTTCCTTTATATCTGCCTTTCCATTCGGTTAAAAACCGAGGGGCGAAAACCTTAGCTTTCACAAAACTATGTGTGCCCGGTTCGTAGTTTAAAAAACTATGGGAAACCAAAATTTGATCAAACAGGCTCCATGTTCCCTTGTAATTGGCACTACCTGTTTTTGGTGACAACAATTGCTTCATCGGGTTGATGAACATTCCGGTGCCCATTAAGGTTTGGATGCTCTCGGAGTTGGGGTCATCGTTAAAATCGCCCATAATGATGCAATTGGAGACTTCTTCCATGGTATCCAACTTTTGAAGAATGGTCTCCGCCGCCTTTATCCGTTTATAACTGGTAATTTCCGCTCCTTCCCTTCTAGAAGGCCAGTGGTTGACAAAAACATGTATCTCCTCATCGTGCAATTTTCCGTGTACATACAAAATGTCCCTAGTCAGATCCCTATCCCCGTTGGTGTTGTCCACCAACAAAGGAATGGTCTCCGCATGCAAAACGGCAAAATGTTCCTTATGGTAGATCAATGCCGTATCTATGCCACGTTCATCCGGGGAATCAAAATGGACAAAGTCATAATCGATGTCCCTCAACTTTTTGGAAGAAAGCAGGGCCTTGATCACCGTTTTATTCTCCACCTCTGCAATTCCGACCAAAACGGGAGGGGCAATGCTATCCTCCAACCCAATTTGGGAAATGGCCTTTGCCAATTTCTTGACCTTCTTTCCAAACTTATGTGCATTCCAGTTCCGGAAGCCTTTTGGCGTAAAGTCATCGTCCAAAGCATGGGGGTCGTCCCAGGTATCAAAAAAATTTTCAAGGTTATAAAACGCTACGGTAAACCTGCTTCTTAACTTCTTTGATTTGAATATGCCCTGTGATTTCATCCTTCCCAAAATACAAAATCAGAATGTAAATGGCTTTTCGTTATTTTTCCTCCGATACTTTCGTCTCCCCACTCCCTTCAATAAAATCCCATCCTTTGGGAATTTCACGTTTTACATTGGGTAATTGGTTGGCGTAAAGCAACGCATTGAACAACGTCCGATAGGTGCCCATAGGCTGGCCACGCCATTGCGGCTGGAATCCGAACAACAACACATGCCCATTGCCATGTTTCACATCCAATGCTGCGGCATTTCCGTTCAAATAGCTTTCCCCTACCAAAAACCCTGACATGAGTGGTGACCCTTGTTCCTGATATTTGGCCAACACTTCGCCCTCAAAACCTTCACCAGTACTGAACACAGGGCTATTGTATACAAAAACATTGGCCTTTTCTGGCATCCCCGCCATCACAGGGTGACCAACATTGGTTTCTACCTGCATGATGGACCCGCCCGTAAAGAACTTGGCCCTATCTATATGGTCCACCACATTTTTAACGGGCAGATGTAATGCTTTGATGGCAAAATCGGAACTCCGGTTCAAGGTAATCAAAGTACCTCCTTGCTCAACAAAATTGTTGAGGTTACGTACCCCCAATTCGCCCAACCCTCCTGCATATTGTGGAGGAGCGGAACCAGGTTGTAATCCATTCTCTATGGAACCGGGCCATTCAGAAGCCATCACGATCACGTCAAACCGAGCCTCTAGATTATCGGCCATAAAATCCGAATTACGTAGGGAGGCATATTCAAACCCAAAATTATCCAACAACCAGCGGGTCCATCCCATATCCATACTGGCGGTCCATGGTCGGTAAACGCCAATCCTTGTTTTCACCTTGGAAGAACCGGAACCGGAGCCCAAAACACCATTGATGGCATAGTTGTTCACCCACTGTTGCATTTTGCTTCGGTTTGCCCCTTGAACCCCATATTTTCTGGTTTTCACATCATACACCACAGATGACCCCGTATTCATGGCTTCTGTAATTACACGAAAACTATTGTTTTCCGTAGGGTCTAACCATAGGGTGCTTCCGCTGCTACGAAGTGTTCCCGGCAAAGGTTTAATCCCTGCGGCTATTTTGTCCGTATCAAAGCCTGCTCCAGGTGCAAAATCTACCTTGTTTAGGTCTTTGGATTCATCATCGGTGGTTGTCAAGGGAGTACCTTCCACTGGTTTTAGGGCATTTCGGAATTCATCCGGCAATGGGACCATTCCAGTGACCACATCCACTTCCATTTGAAAGGGAAGGGTCCAGCCAGCGGCATCATAGGGTTGCTCCAAGGGGCCATCAGGGGATTCACGAAGATCGGGATACACCTGCACATCCAACACCTGACGGGCCATTTCCCCAAACTCTTGGTCCATGGGAATAACCCAAGTACCCTTTGGGTAAGTGATTCCAGAATATTCCATCGGTTTTTCCAATTGGGAAATTTGAACCCCATTGAACGCCAATCGCTTCAGCAACTCCACCGGACGTACAGGGTCCCGCTGTTTTTGGGAAATGATATAAGCAAAGGGTGGTTCGTTTTTATACTTTTCAATAGTGGCAATGCCCGCTTGGTACTTATTGAAAAGCAAGGTTTCCTTATACTTGGCTGCATAGTCCAACACTGCTATGGAAGCCGTTTGCATGTACTGCATGGCATCGGCCAAACGCCACCATCCACCCTTCCATGGACTGCTGTAAAGGGATTCCACCCGTAAATCTCGACGGTCTTTTGGAAAATCGCTCAACGTATAAAAATAGGGAGTTGCATAGCGGTACAAAGCCGTTTCCGTCCAAAAGGAAGGGATGTTCTGCATCATGGGTAGATAATCGATATACCCCGGGTACCAAGCATCAAAGCCTTTCCCCATATGCACGGCACCAGGTAGGCCTTCGGACTCCAAATCCCTTGCCATGGCCATACCGATCATGTTCACTTCCCGGGCCATTAAAGGCGGCGTTTGTGGCGCCACGGGCTCTGCGAAAGGGGGCAACCAAATCCGGGTCGGGAACGGGGAGGATTGATGGTGTACATGGATGATATTGGGTTCCCATTCACGCCACGTTCTCCCCACTACACGGGATTCCAACATGTTTAGCATATAGGCGTCCCGGTTGTTATCATGCCCCACATATTTTTGGTAGAGCCAAGGCGTTCTGGCCGTTTCATACGGCGTTCCCACATTGCCCATATACCAATTGGCGATAATGTCCTGACCATCAGGATTCAGGGAAGGCCATAGCACCAAGATCACATCATCCAAAATTGGTTTGAACTTTTTACTGTCCGACTCATTTACAATTTGATACGCCAACGTAATGATGTGCTGTGCCCCAGCTACTTCAGAAGCGTGCAGTCCCCCACTGATGTCCACAATGGCCTTGCCTTCCTCCGCCAATTTTTGGGCTTCTTCCCGTGTCATCCCTTTGGGATGGGCCAGTTGCTGTGAAATATCCTTGTAATGGTCAATTTTATCCAAATTTTCCTTGGAAGAAATCAGGACATAATACCATGTGCGACCTTCGGAAGTCTTTCCAGTTTCCCGAATTTCAACCAAATCACTGGCGGCAGCCAATTTTTTAAAATACTCCATGGACTGTTCATAGGTGGCCAAATGAAAATCGGAACCTACCTCAAAACCAATGACATCTTCCGGTTTCGGAATCGTTGCATTTTGGGCCTGAAGCCCCGTAAAAACAAAGGTGGAAATCAAAAAAAACTTCAAAAAGGGAGAAGAAAAACGACCATATCTTCCGCTTTGTGCAGTAGTCTTTCGGAACATCATAACAAGTTAGGTTGAATTAAGCCTTCAAGATAGGAAACAATGATCTCAAATTATAGTGTTTTTCCGTGTTCATCAGCCTTTAAAAGCCAAAGAACCAAAATCACCTTCCAAAACATTGTGTAGATTTGCACTTTAATTCCTTTTGATGCTAGAAAAGAAGTCGATTGATTATGAAAAGGCGGTGCTCATTGGTGTCATCACCCAAACACAGGATGAGACCAAGGTAACCGAATACTTGGATGAACTGGAGTTTTTGACTTACACGGCCGGCGGTGAAGTGAAGAAACGATTCATTCAACGCATTGATGTGCCCAACCCCAAGACCTATATTGGGAGCGGTAAGATGGAAGAGGTGGAACAATACGTCAAGGAAAATGAAATTGGTTCCGTCATCTTTGATGATGAACTTACCCCTGCCCAGCAAAACAACATAGAAAAATTACTCCGCTGCAAGATTTTGGACCGAACCGGTTTGATCCTCGATATTTTCGCGCAACGTGCCCAAACCAGTTATGCCCGTACGCAAGTGGAGCTGGCCCAATACGAATACCTCTTACCCCGATTGACGGGTCTTTGGACCCACTTGGAACGCCAACGAGGGGGTATTGGGATGCGTGGCCCGGGGGAAACGGAAATTGAAACGGATAGGCGTATTGTTCGCGATCGTATTGCCCTTCTTAAAAAGAAATTGGTGAAAATCGACCGCCAAATGGAAACCCAACGTGGTAACCGTGGGGCCTTGGTCCGTGTGGCTTTGGTTGGGTATACCAACGTGGGCAAGTCTACCTTGATGAACGTGATCAGCAAAAGTGAGGTGTTTGCAGAGAACAAGCTATTTGCCACTTTGGATACCACGGTGAGGAAAGTGGTCATTGGGAATTTGCCCTTTTTGTTGAGTGATACGGTAGGTTTCATCCGAAAATTGCCGACCCAGTTGGTGGAAAGTTTCAAAAGTACCTTGGATGAGGTTCGTGAAGCCGACCTGTTGTTGCATGTGGTGGATATATCCCATCCCAATTTTGAGGAACACATTGCCTCTGTCAACCAAATTTTGGGTGAAATTGGTTGTGCCGAGAAAAAGACCATCATGGTCTTCAACAAAATAGACCAATACCATCCCGAGACCATTGAAGAGGACGACCTTGTAACCGAGCGGACCGCGGCCCATTTCACCTTGGAAGAGTGGAAAAATACCTGGTTCAACAAAATTGGTGACCGGGCACTTTTCATCTCCGCATTGAACAAGGAAAACATGGATGAGTTCCGAAAAAGGGTGTATGATGAGGTAAGGGACATTCATGTGACCCGATTCCCGTACAACAACTTTTTGTACCCGGAACAATTGGACGAATTCTAATTTCCAACGACCAACTTCGTCACTTCATCGATTAAATGCCATCCCAAGAGCTCCCTACCACATATTTTGGGGAGTTCACAACAAAAGTTTAAGGGATAACCACATTTGAGCTACTTTCAAACTGTTTTTAAGTCATTTAGTGTCGACCCCACGATCTACATTGATCTTAACCTACTTAGACATGGTCTTGAAAACGGAAAAAATCATATTAGACCCCACAAAAAAGCCCTCTTGATCGAGGGCTTTTTTTAATCTATAATTTGAAATTTGTCCATTCAAGTGATTTTTTCAGTTTGAAAAAATCGTATCGAGAATTAGAACTTGTAACTCAACCCAAGGGTCCAATAGGTTTGCAGTTCATTGTCGATGGAATCAAACGTGGCGTTCGGGTCCGGAGTCGGAGCTCGGTTCACAATATAGTTCAAGGTCTCCTGCTTGTTGTTGCGAAGGCCAAAGTCAAACCCTACCCCGATCATTTTCCAAAGCGTATAGCTAAAGGAGTTGGTCCAGGTCCAGTTGCTAAGGTCACTGCTCTTGTAACTTTGGAACATGGACAGGTTACTCTTAAAGCTCACCGCACCGATCTGTTTGGTATAGTCCGCTACGATCTTGGCACCCATGGACGATTCAAAAATGGTATCCTCACTGCTGAACACAAAGTTATAGTTGAGGGGATGGATCACCACGATCATATCTGGAATAGGGGTCCAAGTGGCACCCACACCCAGATCCAGATAGCCGGGGTCGTTAAAGTTGCTCAAAATAGTGGTCCGGTACTCCGCCAAGGCAGACACTGCGAATTTTTCACTTAGTTTTCTACCATACAGGGATGAAATATTGAACACATCCGTAGCTTGACGAAAGCTATCATCATCCGTTGGATCATCCTTGTCATCCAACTTTACCCAAGCCAAGTTCACATTGGCGGCATTTCGCCAAAAGAATTTTTCCTGTTGAAGATTGGCAAAGGCATTTACGGTAAATCCAATGTTTCCCGAGGAGTTGTTCGGTATGCCTTGGGCAAACCAGTTATTGAACTGGGAAAGGCTCCCACCAATGGTACCAAAGGCACCCACTTTCCATCCCGGAAGGGCATCCAATTGGGCCTGAAGGGCATTCACACGTCCCTGGATGGCGGCAATGGAATCTTTTTTGGGGCCAATTTGGGCCTTAAGTTCTTCAGCGGTCTGGGCCGAAGCTGCTACCACCGCAAATAGGGCCATAGCGGTTAAAAGTACTTTTTTCATAGTATGAGGTTTACTGTTTAGATCCTCAAAAGTAAGAAATGTCACCTTATAAAGTACCGTTTGTCTATCCACCAACACAAATAGATATTACATCAACCCAAACAGCGTATCGGTAAGATCCTAGGCCAAAACCATTGCGGTTCCATGCATCTTGCAGCCCCAAATTAAAATGTAATACCATGAAATTTAAAAATGTATGCTTGCCAATTATGGCAATGGCACTTGCTTGTTCCTGCCAAAAGGAGGAAGCCCCAAACAACTCCCCGGAGATCAAAGATCGAACTTTTAATGTATCGGCAGATTTAACAGATACCGATACCATTGGTTCGGTAGGGGCCACTGATGCTGATGGCGATGTCCTCACCTATGGAATCATCAACAACGACAAGGGGCTGTTCAAGATTTCGGAAGATGGTCAACTATGGCTTGCCAAAGGAAAATCCTTGGACATTTTCACCGTTGCACAGCACATGATCACCGTTACCGTATGGGACGGGAAAACCACCTCAAGCGGCCAAATTACCATTAATGTGAAACCAGTGGACACCAAAAATGTGGCACCAACCATGCTGAATCAAAAGTTTAGTACGCTTGAAAGTATCCATCACTCCAACAAGATTGGAATGGCACATGCAACTGACCTCAATTTTGATGCATTAACGTTTGAGATGGTCACCAATGACAACGATCTTTTCACGATTTCGGAAAAAGGAAGGATTTCCTTGGCAGAAGGAAAATCATTGTATCATGAAGAAGCTGCACAACACACCATTACAGTTAGGGTATCCGACAATGAATTTGAAGCCACTGCCGAAATAACCATTTCTGTGCGGGAAGACAAGGCCCCCACAGCAGACCCTCAGCAATTCAGTGCAGCTGAAAACATTTCGCATAAGGCAACTATTGGAAATGTATTTGCAAGAGATCCCGAAAGGAAAAATCCATCCTTCTCCCTAAAAACAAATGATAATGGTTTGTTCGAGATTACCAAATCCGGTGAACTGAGCTTGGTGGAAGGAAAGGTTCTTGACTTTGAAAACGCAGCCCAGCACCAAATCATAGTAGCGGCCAGTGATGGTTACAACCAAATAGACATTCCCGTTACGGTAATAGTGGAACAAACCACGGAAGAATAAGAATTCCTGCTTCTTGGGAGAATCAACAATCGATTACTTGATCAAAATGAAACGACCACTGGGAAACCGGTGGTTTTTCTTTTCAGTGATTAGAGGTCGGAATCAAGATTCTGGTGTTGGGATATAGGAATTAGTGGTATGTGTCCAACCATAAGTTTTGAGTTCGATTCGAGGAAATTCGTGACTTTCGTGTCGTAAAGCGGACCGTTTTTACTTGCTCGTTATCCGTTAATTGTCCATTTTTTCTTTGCTTCGCCCAGAAAGATAGGATGCGTGATCATTTCGACATGAGGAGCACAGCGACGATTGAGAAATCTCTTTTATACCGAACTTGGGTTACCTTGCATGTCTCGGCTGCCTGATCGTCCGGTAGGCTTGCGTTCAGAATGACAGTCTATTGTTCATTGAACATGGTCCATTTGACTCTTCACCCAATAC
>JAGQZL010000054.1 GCA_020434915.1 Allomuricauda sp.
ACATTGAAAGGCGTAAAAAAAGGAAGGGCCTATTATGCCGATGGTGCTTTGGTTGAGGAGCCATTCGACTTTTCCCTGAAAAATTATTTCCCTATTGAAGCTCAAAATGCGCTTTTAAAACGAATTATTTTTCCAGAAGCTTTTCCTGAAAATCAACGCTTCAACCTCAGTAAGGAGCAGCACCAATACCTTTTGGAATCCATGCACGCCCTTCCACCGCAGTTAGGATACGACCCAGAGGAATTCTACGACAGCTACGTGAAATTCTTCATGTTCGGCGACAGTACGGAACCCATGCCCGAGCATATAAAAATCTACAACAAAGTAGGTTATGCCTATGGAACGCTAACGGATTGTGCGTATATCCAAGACACTAAAAACAATGTCGATTTCATGGTAACGGCCACCATTTTGGTGAACAGTGATGGTATCTTCAACGATGATGCTTACGAATATGACGAAGTGGGCATCCCTTTTTTGGCACAATTGGGCAGGGAATTATATCAATATGAACTACAACGGAAAAGATAATCCTTCCAAATAAAAATGGGACGCCGTCCACCTGAACCCATATGTTGGTGGACAACATCCCATCTTTCCGGATTAAAATCCGTAAAATCACGAAACCTCTTCGACCGGTGGTGGCAATTGGTCCCAATTTTCATTGGCCAACAACACCTGATCGAAGTCAACTCCTTCAATAGGTTTCAACATTTCAGTCTCTGGGTCCCATTCAATTTTTCTGCCCAGTTTCCAAGAAAGGCCTGCCATGTGGGCAGATATGGCCTCCTCAAATCCTTCTTTGATACCACAGCTTACCTGTCCGCCATTTTTGATGACACTCAACCATTCCCGCATGTGCAAGAAGGTAGAATCCACACGAACCCCATCAATATAGGTCCACATCAAACCTTTATCCGCAAAATATTGGGAGGTTGCGGAAGAAATGGCATCGGGAACATTGGCTGCAGGGTTGTATTGATAAATGGGCACATTGGGCCTCATTTTTTCATTTTCCAACATGTCCGCATAGCGGGTAGAGGCACCATCGGGCCAAACGGTCAAGTTATTACCCAATTCCATGGTGGCATCATGCCCCATTAAAATAGTGGGTCTGTTAAAACCATTGCCCAAGGTGGCACTGTAACAGAAGGTCATTCCCTTTTCTTTGCCCTCAACCTGACTACTTCCGGTGGAGAAATTAGGGAACTCCATATTCACTTGGATTACGTCTGGTACATTCCTACCATCATTATGGGTGTAAATACCACCAGATGCACTTACAGATGATGGAACACCCATGTTGAGGACGCAGTTCAAACGGTCGTAATCATGGGTCAACAAATCCCCTGAAAGTCCAGAACCATACGCCCACCACTTACGCCATCTGAAAAAATGGTTTTTGTTGAATGGCACCTTTGGCGCGGACCCCAAAAATTGGTCCCAATCAATGGTTTCCGGGCTCGCCTTTTCATGGATGTCGTAATTCCAAGCGCCATTGTCATCATTTCGGTTTGTATTGGTCTGAATCAGGGAAACGTGGCCCAAGGTTCCTTTTTCCACAATATCCCTTGCCGTACTGAAGCTAAGTGTTTGCCTGTGCTGGTGACCCACTGCAATCACCGCTTTAGAATTTTTAGCGGCTTCCCGCAACAGATACGTTTCACCAACTGTGTGGGTCATAGGTTTTTCCACATATACGTGTACGTTGTTGTTAAGTGCTTCCATGGACATGGGCGCATGCCAATGGTCTGGTGTTGCAATCACCACCGCATCAACATCCCCACTTTGGATCATGTCCTTGTAAGTTGTATAGCGTTTCGGCTTAAAGTCGTCAGTGGAAAAGGAATTGATGAATTTTTCTGCACGAACATCGAACACATCACAAATTCCCACCAATTTCACATTGAGTTTCTCCTGTTTATCAAAATCTTCCAAAGCCTTGATATTGGGATCTTCCAATTGGGCCAAACGCATTTCCTCTTTCCACTCGTTGGTGGCAAACCCCAAGGCCCTGCACAACTGCTCGCCACGGATACCAAATCCAATGACCCCCACTTTAACTGGTTCCCCTCCAATACCAGGAACGGCTGGGGGCAGTGATGGCACAATGTTGAGCTGTTCCAATATCTCAGTTCGTTTCTTTCTTGACCCCACGGAGGTAGCTGCTCCCGCCCACCATACGGCACCGAGTATGGGCAAACCACCCAAGCCTTTTAAAAGGTCTCTTCTAGTCCATTTCATTGTTCCTGAATTTTAGCAAGTTTGTTCTTTCTGAGATAATCCAACCCGAAATAGCGTCCGGTAGGCAATTGAAATATGACCCAACAGGCCACCAATTCAATCAGGTTTTTGTTCACCAACCAATAACTTCCCTCAACATTCATCTGTGTCAACCCTGGGAAGGGAGGATGTGCAAAAAAGTAGAGTGCCAGTAGGCCCATGCCTACAATGGCTCCCAAGCGTTCAAAAATCCCCAAGGTGAATGTAATTCCAACAACCATCAAGGCGATGATGTTCATGGTGTCCACCAACCCGATGGTGGAATCCCCGATCAATGCGGTAAAAAACCAGTCGAAGGGTCCTTGTGCGGTTGCCAAATATCCGAATGAAGTCCACTCGGGATTGTACAACTTCACAATTCCCTCAAATAAAAAGTGCCACCCTATCAAAATTCGAAGTAGCGTAACACTTGCTTTTAATTTATTTTGATTTTGGTCCATAATTGTGATTTAGCATTTTGTCAATGTTTTTGGTTATTAAGTTGATTGCAAAGCAAAAAGAAAAGTAGTGTACGGTGCATGAGGTTTGGTTTGGAACTTTAAAAGTACCCACACCTAGCCATATTTAACATGACCATTGTCAGTTATTTTTCAATTACCGTTAGTCAGTTTTGACCAAGGCACACAAACAGTGGTGTTGAATGGCAGGGTATTCCTTTGATACCAAAATAGGAAACCCTTTATAGAATTGAAAGAAAAAATGAAAATCAGTTCTAATTACACTGGCTCTCCATACAAGTCATAATCAGAGGCTTCGGTAATCTGGATGTTGGTAAAATCGCCAATTTTCACATAATGCTTGGTGGCATCGATCAATACCTCATTGTCCACATCGGGGGAATCAAATTCGGTTCTACCCACAAAATAATTGCCTTCCTTCCTATCGATGATACAACGGAATGTCTTGCCAATCTTTTCTTGATTGAGTTCCCAAGAAATCTGCGATTGAATCTCCATGATCGAATTGGCCCGCTCTTGTTTTACCTCCTCGGGAACGTCATCTTCCAATGAATAGGCATGGGTATTCTCCTCATGGCTATAGGTAAAGCATCCCAAACGTTCAAAACGCATTTCCTGCACCCATTGTTTCAAGGTTTGGAAATCTTCCTCCGTTTCACCTGGATAACCAACAATCAAGGTAGTTCGGATGGCCATTCCGGGAACAGCTTCCCTAAAATCCTGCAACAACTTGGTTGTTTTTGCCTTTGTGGTTCCCCTACGCATGCTTTTTAGGATAGGGTCGGCAATATGCTGCAGGGGAATATCGATGTAATTGCAGACTTTAGGCTCATTGCGCATCACGTCCAAGACATCCATCGGAAATCCCGTAGGGAACGCATAATGCAAACGAATCCACTCAATGCCCTCCACTTTCACCAACGCTTCGAGCAATTCTGCCAAATTGCGCTTCTTATAAAGATCCAATCCGTAATAGGTGAGATCCTGGGCAATCAAAATGAGTTCCTTCACCCCTTTGGCAGCCAACTTTTCCGCTTCTTCCACCAATGCCTCAATGGGAGTACTTTTATGCTTGCCCCGCATGATTGGAATGGCGCAAAAAGAACAGGGTCGGTCGCAGCCTTCTGCAATTTTAAGGTAGGCGTAGTTCTTTGGTGTGGTCGTTAAGCGTTCCCCTATCAACTCATGCTTATAATCCGCTCCCAACGCCTTCAACAGGTTGGGCAGATCACTGGTTCCGAAATATTCATCCACATTGGGGATTTCCTTCTGCAAATCGGGTTTATAGCGTTCGCTCAAACAACCGGTCACAAAAACCTTGTCCACCACACCATCTTCCTTCTTTTGAACATATTCCAAAATAGTGTTCACACTCTCCTCCTTGGCATTGGCAATAAACCCGCAGGTATTGATCACCACCACATTGCCTTCTTCCTCGTGCACCACCTCTTTATTGTTGGCACGCAGCTGTCCCATCAACACTTCAGAATCATAGACATTCTTGCTGCAACCCAAGGTCACTACATTGATTTTGTTCTTCTTAAGCGATTTTGTCCGCATAGTCTTTCTAAATGGAGTGCAAAAATACAACAACACAAGGCATTACATCGATTTGGTCGCATATTTTTCCCTTCCAGACGTTAAACCAAAAAGGGTTGGTCGTGTCCAAATCCAAAATCCCGGTACCATGAAGCCTACAATTATTCCATTTTTGTTGATATCCATTTTCTTTTGGGGTTGTTCCTCGGATGGTGACTCAGGTGAAATTATCCCAGAACCTGAAGTAGGAGCACTCTATTTTCCACCTTCCGGATCTGCAACTTGGGAGACCTTGACACCAACGGAGTTGGGCTGGAATACCAGTGCGGAGCAAGCGCTCTACGATTTATTGGAAGAAAAATCCACCAAGGCATTCATTATTTTGAAAGATGGTAAAATGGTGGTGGAATGGTATTTTGGAGACCATACCCAAAACACAAGTTGGTACTGGGCTTCCGCTGGAAAGACCTTGACGGCCTTTACGGTTGGACTTGCCCAAGAAGAAGGTTTATTGAGCATTGAGGATAAAACATCCAACTATTTGGGGGAAGGATGGACCGGCGAACCTTTGGAAAAGGAAAACTTGATTACCATATGGCACCAATTGACCATGACCTCCGGCATGGATGACATGGAATTTGATTGTGTTACCCCCGATTGCCTTACCTATGTGGCCGATGCGGGTACCCGATGGGCCTATCATAATGGTCCCTATACCCTTTTGGATGCCGTTGTGGCCAACGCCTCAGGTTTGGAATGGTCCGATTATTTCAACACAAGGTTGCGGAACAAAATTGGCATGGATGGATTTTGGTTCTCCACCAATGGTTTGAACAACGTGTATTTCAGTACGGCAAGAAGCATGGCCCGCTTTGGACTTTTGAACCTGAACAACGGCTCCTGGGATGGCGAAGAAATCCTTACAGATTCCGAATACCGTACAGCCATGAAGAATACTTCCCAAAACCTGAACAAATCCTATGGGTATTTGTGGTGGTTGAATGGAAAAAGCAGTTACCGGGGTCCCGGGCTGCAAATTGAATTTGATGGGCCGCTGATTCCCAATGCACCCAGTGACCTTTATGCCGGATTGGGTAAAAACGACCAGAAACTATACATTGTACCAAGTCAAAAATTGGTTGTGGTACGCATGGGTGAAGATGCAGGGGAAAATTCACTGGGACCCTCCAGTTTTGACAATCAACTTTGGGAAAAACTGAGCGCCTACATCAACTAATCCTGATACTTTTGGGGCATTTGTCTGGCATGGGTCAGGTTTTCAAATGCAATGCCAATTTGCAACAAGTGGGCCTCTGAAAAAGGTTTGCCAATGAAGGTCAAACTCTCGGGCTCTCCTGTGGATTTGTACCCCATAGGAACAGTAAGGGCTGGGTATTCTGCCACAGCCGCGTAGCCCGCATGGTAGTTATTGATACTTAACACTGCGTCCAAACTTTCCTTTTCCATGATTTGAAAAAAAGACCTTCCGGAATCCATCAAATTGGATTTAATTTTTTGAAAATCGGTTTGGGAGGTAGAATCAGCCAAAATCCCTTCAAACAATTGTTGTCCATATGGGATTCGGGTCAACGTATCCTGTCGGTTAAAATTGACCACATCTTCCACGGTTTCCACTTTTACGGCATCCTTGTCCTTTACTTCCGCCCTTAAATAAGCAGGCAAATCGGTTCGCATGTCCAAGTTCAATAAGGTGAGGAAATTGTCCAATGCAACATTATCCGGTTCAAACTCGACAATCTGTATACCTGCAGACTTTAATTTTTCCACAGCCGCTGCATAGATGGAATCACGTTCCATAAGATTTTTCATGACACCCAAACGCACTTTTTCCAAGGACACCGGTTGCACCCAAGAAGACAAAATTCCGGATTCCTGTTCCACTGATTTGGCATCATTTGCATCTTTCCCCAACATGGCATCCAACAAAATGGCATTATCGGTCACATTCTTGGTCATGGGCCCCGGAGTGTCCAAAGTACTTGAAATGGGCACAATTCCTGTTCGGCTCAGCAATCCAATGGTTGGTTTGAGTCCCACCACGGAATTTTGACTGGACGGGGAGAGAATAGACCCCGAGGTTTCGGTACCTACAGCACCAACCGCATAATTGGCCGCCGTGGAAGTGCCACTTCCTGCACTGGAACCACCGGTATCAAATTGTTGCCGTCCGTAGGGATTCATAGTTTGCCCGCCCACGGCACTTTGTCCGTTGGGGCATACACTGCAAATATAATTGGCCCACTCACTCAGGTTTACCTTTCCTAAAATCAAGGCTCCCTTCGCTTTCAATTGCTCAACGATAAAAGCATCATCGGTCTGGTTATCCATCAAAGCAATGGCCCCTGCAGTGGTCTTCATCTCAGAAGTACCAATGTTGTCCTTTAATAGAATCGGCATGCCGTAAATGGGATGGTGGTTACCTTGGCTTTTATCCAATTGCCATGCTTCTTCCAACACATTATGGTTCAGGGCAATAACAGTGTTCAGTGTGGTATTGTTAGGCAACTCGTATTTGTAGATTCGATATAAATAGAACAATACCAATTCTTCATAGGAAAACTTGCCTTCAGTAATGGACTTTTGGATGGTTGGAATATCCTGCTCCAAGACCAAGGGTTTCATCATTTTATATTGCTGATCGGAAAATTGGGTCACCTCGGCATACAAGGGGACAAACACCTCGTTTTTATCCAACACCTTACTTTGGATGAATTTATAACGCATCCGTGGACTTTCATTCCCGGCACTGGCGGCCACCTCGGTGGAATCATTGTAGGGAGTCCAAAGAACCACCTCTTCCTTTGGTTCCGAATTTTTCTGATTGCAGGCAACCAGACCAACCATCAAAAAGCAAACAGCAAGGTACTTTTTCATGCCGCTACAGTTTGAAAAACGAGTCAACAAACTCATACTTGTTGAACACTTGAAGATCTTCGATGCCCTCGCCTACACCAATATATTTTACTGGGATTTGAAATTGGTCGGAAATACCGATGACCACCCCTCCTTTGGCGGTTCCATCCAATTTGGTCACGGCCAAACTGGTCACTTCGGTGGCCTTTGTGAATTGTTTGGCCTGTTCAAAGGCGTTTTGCCCGGTAGACCCATCCAAGACCAAAAGCACATCATGGGGTGCATCTGGGACCACTTTTTGCATTACCCGCTTTACCTTGGAAAGCTCGTTCATCAGATTGACTTTGTTATGAAGTCGGCCTGCCGTATCCACCAAAACCACATCCGCATTTTCCGCCAGGGCGGAACTCAAGGTATCAAACGCCACGGAAGCTGGATCGCTACCCATTTTTTGTTTGATGATAGGTACTTCCACACGGTTGGCCCATACCTCCAATTGATCAATGGCAGCGGCACGGAAGGTATCGGCGGCCCCAAGGACCACCTTCAACCCTTGCTTTTTAAATTGATAAGCCAATTTTCCAATGGTTGTGGTCTTCCCTACTCCATTTACACCAACGACCATGATCACATACGGTTTTTTGTCCGAGGGAACGGAAAACTCTGTTTCCTCACCAATATTGGTCTCGGACAGCAGTCCAGCAATCTCTTCCCGTAAAATGGCATTGAGTTCATCGGTTCCCATGTACTTGTCACGGGAAACACGCTCTTCTATCCGTTCAATGATTTTTAAGGTAGTGTTCACCCCAACATCCGAGGTTACCAAAATCTCCTCAAGGTTATCCAAAACCTCATCATCTACCTTGGATTTTCCGGCAACAGCCTTGCTCAACTTGCCAAAAAAACTGGTCTTTGACTTCTCCAAACCCTTGTCCAAGGTCTCCTTTTTGTCTTTTGAAAATATATTTTTGAATAGGCTCATTTCGTGTTCTTGCTTAATCTTCAAAGATAGGAAAGTAAGGGGAGTTTTGTTAAAGCAAATTTCCAGAATTGGACCGAAGAACCCTTTGGATGTTGGCAATTTTTATATGCCAACAAAAAAAGCCGCTAAAAAGCGGCTTTGTATATTGAAGTAAGGAATATTCCTTATTGTTTGTTCAACCAGTCGTTTACCATTTCTGGAGCCATTACAGACTCTACAAAAGTATAGGCACCTGTTTTAGGAGACTTTACCATTTTAATGGCCTTGGTCAATCTTTTGGATGATGACTGAAGTGTTGCTACTGTTTTCTTTGCCATGGCTTATATTTTTCTGCCCTTACTTTGTAAAGACGATTACTTAATTTCTTTGTGAACGGTATATTTTTTCATGATAGGATTGTACTTCTTAAGCTCAATACGCTCAGTTGTATTTTTCCTGTTTTTAGTAGTGATGTATCGGCTCATCCCTGGCAAGCCGCTGGTTTTGTGCTCTGTGCACTCCAAAATCACTTGTATACGATTTCCTTTCTTAGCCATTGTGGTACTTTTTTAATATTAGATAGAAAGGGTTCCCTTTGCCTTAGCGTCTTTCAACACAGCTGAAATGCCTTTCTTATTAATCGTTTTAATAGCGTTGGCAGATACCTTCAATGTTATCCACTTATTCTCTTCAGGAATAAAAAAGCGCTTTTTGTGAAGGTTTGGATAGAATTTGCGCTTCGTCTTGTTATTCGCGTGCGAAACGTTATTTCCTGTCTGTGGCCTTTTTCCTGTAATTTGACAAACCCGTGCCATAACTCTCTTTCTTGGTTAATTAATGCCCTTTTTCAAAAGGGACTGCAAATATCGCTAAAAGAGCCCTAATTATCCAATATGCCTACAAAATAAAGCGCGTAAGTTTCATCTAATTGAAATATCGGGCTAGGAGTGGCTATATAATGGGTTTTCAGCCTAATAGATAACGAACTTCTTGCCGTAAGTCTTCCCTCCGTAGATAAATCGAGCAATATATAATCCTGGACTCATACCACTTACTGACAATGAGTAGGGCTGTTTTCCGCTCACAAATAGGGGTTCAGTTAATTTTTGGCCCGTAATGGTAAATAATTGCATGAGCAGTCCTCTGTCTGTGAGAACGGAAAGGGACTCACCAGCCGTAAGAGGGTTGGGGTAAATAGTGATCTCTGGCTGATCAGGCAATAATTGTCCTCCATCATTTTTTAATATCACCATGCCGCCCGCCACAGTTCCTACTGCGATTGCCGGCTTATCGTTATTAAAAAGATTGACTACCGTTGGTTTTATTCTGGCGCCAAGATTTTTACCCGTATACACCTCACTAAATGAGTCATAAATGATTTCCGTAATGGGCTGTGGAGAATTCAAGGTACCTCTGAAATCACCATAAACGGTAAGATTTCCGCTTTGATCCCCAATCAGTAGATCTTCCCTTCCATCGTTATCCAAATCTGAGATACTTGAATTAAGGTTTGTTCTGGTAAGGCTAGACGTCAAACCCATAAAGGCGTTATCCTCTAAAGTATAATTAAATGAGCCCGCAGGGCCTGTGTTTCTCCAATATTCAAGGGCGCCAGTAGATTTACCTAATAATATATCGGCCAATCCATCCTGGTCGATGTCTCCAATAAATATATTTTCATTGGCCCCCACCTGAAAATTGGCTGATTCTATTTGTAGATTATCAAAACTGATAGTGTTGGGTTGAGTGCCTGCTATATATAGTAGGCTGGTGGTGAAGTTCTGTGCTTCAGAAATCAGAAATGCAAGATCCAGATTTCCATCTCCTGTGATATCAACAAATTGGGGTTTCATGTTGTAGCGAGAAAGTATGGAGAGCCCTAAGTAATCATCAGTTACCAATTTGAAAGCAGGTGATGAGGCTGTGCCCACATTTTCGTAGTGTGCAATCACACCTCTAAACTGCGCATTTCCATAATTTCCTATGAATAGATCCTGATCGCCATCACCATCTGCATCCACAAAGGTTGGATAGGCGTAGTCACCCACTTCAATCATTTCATCCTGAAGGAAATTGTCTCTATTAAAAGTAAAATTGGGTGATTGCGCTGTACCTGTATTTTTATAAAACCAAACGGAGTTGGTAAATGGATTATTGAGTCCCGTTCGGCCATAGACCGCTGGTGAGGCCAATAAGTCAGGCACTCCATCAAAGTCCACATCTTCAAAAAATGTGGCGGGAAACAGAGGCATAAATATGGGCTTTGACTGAGGGAAGAAACCGGAAGTATTGATATCGGCATTTTCTGTGGTGCCTTCATTTTGTAAAACGTAAAGCGAAGGGCAATCTTCTTCTGAGAAAAGAAGGTCTTTATTTCCATCTCCGTTTACATCCAAAGCCAGAATTGCCTTGCCAACATTGTGATTCGTCTTTCCTCCCGATGCAGAACAGGCTTCTCCAAAGGCGAACTTTCCACAGCTGCACTCTTCAAAATCACCCCAGCGTTGATCTAATCTTTCATAGGCAAGAGAATCGCATGTGCCATAATTCTCCATGCTCATGTTCTTATGATATTGAACCGTGCCCGGGTTGACAAACCGCATGTGCAAAATATCCAAATCGCCATCTCCGTCCATGTCGGTTATACTTGGTATGTCATTGGTACCGGGAAAAACATTGGTTTGATTGGGGCGAATTACTACCGAGCCATCTGAACAAGTGGTTTCACTATAAGAAGTAGTTGTCAGAATAATTTCTGTAAAGAGTCCTTTTGTCCCAGCGGGTGCGCAGGCGATAGGTGGGGCAAAGAACTTTAGTTTTTCCCACGAAAGATTTTCTCCTGCCATGGTGGTATTTTTGTATACAGCAATGCCATTGCTTAATGGGAAGAAGATATCCTTTTTACCATCACAATTGTAATCGCGGAGCAGCATCCATTTACTGATTTCTTTTGGGAAGAGCAGTTCATATTCAGGATGATAAGCGTACTCACTTTCAAGATTAAGAAAAGTACTTATTTTATTGGCAGCCCGATCAAAAACAACAAGATCTTGGGTGCCATCTCCATTGAGATCCATGGTATTTATCTGTGCTGAATTGAGCCCGCCTGCCCACGGCATTTTTAAAATCTTACCTTCTTCCTCTACAGGAATACTCTGATCTATCACATATGTAAACTGTGCGAATGCGTGCAGCGGGAGTAAAACAAAAAGAAAGTAAAGAAGCCTTAAACGCATTGACGAATTCTGAAAAAATGCAATGTTAACGGTAAATTATACATAGATAACGTTGGTCTGTATCCTGCTGTTATCTTAGCTTGCAAGATACTGTGATTTAATGATTACAGAGATCATATTATGGCTATGGACATCAAAATTCTCTACGAGAAGTTCAAAGAATCGGGAAAGATTTCAACAGACACAAGAAAGATCACCCGAGGTTCGGTATTCTTCTCTTTAAAAGGAGAAAAATTTAATGCGAATGAGTTTGCTGCAGATGCACTTGAGAAGGGTGCCGCCTATGCTGTCGTAGACGAAGCAAAGTGGGTAAAGGATGATCGGTACATTCTTGTGGATGATGCTTTGCAAACTCTTCAGCAATTGGCCAGGTACCATCGTGATCAACTTACTATTCCTATCATTGCCTTGACTGGTTCCAACGGAAAAACCACAACCAAGGAATTATTGAAAGTGGTGTTGAGTAAAAAATATAAAGTGTTGGCGACTCAAGGTAATCTCAATAATCATATTGGAGTACCTCTAACTGTTTTGTCCATTGATAACTCATTTGAAATGGCAATTGTTGAAATGGGGGCGAACCACGTTGGGGAAATTGCGTCCCTGTGTGAAATAGCCAACCCTACTCATGGGTTGATTACCAATATCGGGAAAGCACACATCGGTACGTTTGGTGGTTTTGATAATATCGTGCGTGGTAAGTCAGAGTTGTATCAGCATCTGATTAACACCGATGGCACAGTTTGGATCAATTCAAAGAATCATTTACTGTCCAATATGAGCAAACGCTTTAAGGCTCCTTTGTTCTACCCTGCAAGTGGTGATTTTTATCACTGCGAATTGGTTTCGTCAAATCCTTATTTAAAAGTAAAAACTGAAAGTGGAGAAATTATTCAAACTCGTTTGATAGGAGAGTACAACTTTGAAAATGTAGCTGTGGCACTTTGTGTGGGTAAGTTCTTTGATGTGAACTCAGGTCAAGCCAAACAGGGAGTAGAAGACTATGCGCCAGACAATATGCGCTCACAAGTAGTGACTAAAGACACCAACACCATTATTCTTGATGCATACAATGCCAACCCAAGTTCAATGGAGGTGGCGCTGAAGAGTTTGGGGCAAATGAACGTAAATAGAAAGGTGGCCATTTTAGGGGATATGTATGAACTAGAAGAAGAAAGTGAAGCGGAGCATAAAAAAATTGCAGAATGGTTAAGTTCAAATAATATTGATGAAGCTTTGTTGTGTGGAGAGCTGATTAAGGTAGCAGCTGTGGATGATAATGTTTCAAAGTATTTTCCATCAAAAGAAAAATTGATTGGTTACCTTCAGTCACATCCCATACGCGAGGCTACCATTTTAATAAAAGCGTCAAG
>JAGQZL010000055.1 GCA_020434915.1 Allomuricauda sp.
GGGCGATTTGTCTGTTGCAGACATGGTTTATGTAAGTATTCCCGTGAATGCCATGGTGCAGGAACTACCTCAAATTTTGGATGCCGTGGGGGATGATACGGTGGTGATGGATGCCGGTTCTACCAAGCGATTAATTTGTGATTGTGTGGCGGAACACCCTAAGCGGAGGAACTTTATGGCCTGTCACCCTATTGCAGGGACTGAGTTTTCAGGACCATCAGCGGCATTGGAAGGATTGTATGACGGCAAGACCATGATTATCTGTGAGGTGGAGAAAACCGCCTTCAAACTTCAGGAAAGGGCCTTGGGTATTTTTCAGGCAATTGGGATGCGTATCCGGTACATGAACCCCGAAGCGCATGACAAGCATATAGCCTACGTATCCCATTTATCACACATCAGCTCTTTTATGTTGGGAAAGACAGTTATTGAGAAAGAAAAGAACGAGCGTGATATTTTTGACATGGCAGGGAGTGGTTTTGAGAGCACCGTGCGCTTGGCCAAAAGTTCGCCGGACATGTGGACACCCATCTTTGAGCAGAACAAGGACAATGTGGTGGAGACTTTGGAGGAATACATCCAAAACTTGACCATCTTCAAAAAATTGATAGAGGACAACGATTTTGAAAATGTCCATCAAGAAATGAGTAACACCAATAAAATAAAACAAATACTAAAAGGAATTCCACTTACAAAAAAATAGATAGGATTATGGAAAACAAGAAGGAAATGAGAAAATGGTTGGATGATATGGACTTGGGCCATCCTCTGGTAATTGCTGGGCCATGTAGTGCCGAAACCGAGGACCAGGTGCTTAAAATTGCGCATGACCTTAAGGATACCGATGTGAGCTATTACCGTGCCGGAATCTGGAAACCACGTACTCGTCCAGGTAACTTTGAAGGAGTTGGTGCCATTGGATTAAAATGGCTACAAAAAGTGAAAGAGGAAACCGGTCTAAAGACCGCTACCGAAGTTGCCAACCGTGCCCATGTGGATTTGGCCTTGGAACACGATGTGGACCTTTTGTGGATTGGTGCCCGATCTACCGTGAGCCCCTTTATTGTGCAAGAAATTGCCGATGCCTTGGAGGGAACCGACAAGATTGTTTTGGTTAAAAACCCGGTAAATCCAGACCTTTCTTTATGGTTGGGCGCTGTGGAACGCTTGCATTCCGCCAATATTGATAAGTTGGGAGTGATCCATAGAGGTTTTTCCACCTATGAGAAGACCAAATACCGAAATATTCCGGAGTGGCAGTTGGCCATTGAACTTCAGACGAAGTTTCCTGACCTGCCCATTATCAATGACCCAAGTCACATTACAGGAAAACGGGATATGGTTTTTGATGTTTCCCAAACTGCATTGGACTTGAATTTTGATGGATTGATGATAGAGACCCACTATGATCCGGACAATGCATGGAGTGATGCCGCGCAGCAGGTAACCCCTAAAACTTTGATTCAGATGATGAAGGATTTGCGAATCAGAAAAGAAACCGATGAAGAAGCGGAATACAACAGCAATTTGAGTAACCTAAGGGCCCAGATAGATGTGTTGGACAATCAATTGATCGATTTATTGGGCAAGCGCATGAAGGTTTCCGATGGTATCGGGGAGTTGAAAAAGCAAAAGAACGTTGCCGTATTGCAAAGCAATCGATGGAACGCCATTTTGGGCAACATGATCTTGGAAGGAGAGCAACGTGGGTTGAGTGAGGAATTTGTCCTGAAGATGTTCAAGGCCATTCACCAGGAATCCATCAACCATCAGGAGAAGATCATCAACGCATAACACTGCTATAATTTTTGAATGGACTGTTTGTGGTTCTGGAAAAATATTCTGGAATTACAAACAGTTTTTTGTTTCAAACTGTAACAAATAGGGAACTGGGTCATCTTTCAGAAGTAAAAACACTCTATCATGAAAAAAATATACGCACTTAGTCTTTTCTTGTTACCCTTAATGATGTTTTCCCAACGAATCCTTGATAGGGAAGTTGGGGATTTTAGGGAAATTAAAGTCTTTGATCTTATTGAAGTGAATCTGATCCAATCCGATGAAAACAAGATTCTCATCAAAGGTTGGAATGTGGACGATATTAAATGGACCAATAAGAATGGGGTTTTGAAACTTCGCATGCAATTGGACAAGAAGTTTCAAGGGGAAGATACCATGATCGAAGTCTATTACACCAATTTGGATGTAATCGATGGAAATGAAGGGGCACAGATTACCTGCAACGAAATGGTCCAAAAAAGCAAGATTGAACTCAGGGCCCAGGAAGGTGCCAAAATCCATATTGGAATGGATGTGGACTATGCCGATGTCAGAGCTGTGACAGGAGGAATCATAGAAGCTTCTGGATTGGCCAAGAACCAAACCGTGGTGTTGAATACTGGCGGTATTTTTGACGGAAGGGAACTTAGGACCTCTACTACGGATATTAAAATATCAGCAGGTGGAGAGGCCGATGTGTTTGCTTCGGAAGCGGTGGATATCAATGTTAGGGCCGGCGGAGATGTATATGTATATGGAAACCCAAAAACAGTGAACAAAAAGACTTTTGTAGGAGGTAGGGTTCACATCAAGAACTGATGAATGTTGAAATAAAAAAAGCCCTTTGGTTCAACCAAAGGGCTTTTTTTATGGCTTCAATTGCTTACTTTCTAAAAATGTAGCGGGTAATGAAAATACCTTGTCCATCACCTTTACCACCTTCACTTTCAACACCACTAACCACAAAGACCAATTCCCATCCATTGGAAACCATGTCGTTGATCATGGAAGTGATCATGGCATCGTTGGCCGCAATATTTTGGAAGCGGATACCTCCCAAGTTATAGAAGTTCAACAACTTGGTTTCTTCAAAGTTCTTTACACGGATCTCACTACGATCGGATTTGTTCCGGGTGTTGTCGTCCTCGGTCTGTACACTGGTAAATTCCCTATAATCTTTGTCTTCCAAGGCATTGATGATCCTTGACCTACCAAGACCATTGGGAACAATGGATTCCACACTGGTAACTACCTTGTACTGTTGGGCGTTTACACTGAACGCAGCAGCTAGGGTCATCACTGCGATAAAAACGATTTTTTTCATAATAAATAAGTTAGTGATTATTAAAACTGTTAACAAAGATATACGACGGAAAACAAGGAATATTGTTTCTTTGTAATGAAAATATAAACAAATAGTGAACGGAACTGTTTACAAATCAACGGGTAGCTGGTATACTGTAAAATCCAAGGACGGCGAATTTTATGAATGTAGGATTAAGGGAAAGTTCCGTACCAAGGGCATCAAAAGTACCAATCCGGTAGCGGTGGGCGACCATGTGGAGTTTGATTTGGAAACCATTGGGGATGAAACTGTTGGGGTTATTTCGGAGATTGGGGAACGGAAGAATTACATCATCCGAAAATCGGTCAAGTTGTCAAAGCAGACCCACATCATTGCTTCCAACTTAGATCAGGTGTTTTTACTGGTCACCCTGAACAACCCCATGACCTTTACTAGTTTTATCGACAGATTTTTGGTCACTGCGGAAGCGTATGATATCCCTGTGGTACTTCTGTTCAACAAGATGGATACGTATACCGATGCCGAACAGGAAGAAGTGGCTTATTTGGTGGATCTCTATTCCCATATTGGGTACACCTGCATTCGGTTAGAGGCTAAAACCGGCAAGAACGTGGATAAGGTAAAGGAGTTGATGCTGGGTAAGACCAGTATGTTTGCTGGTCATTCCGGAGTAGGGAAATCTACCTTGGTCAATGCCTTGGAACCTGGACTACAATTAAAGACAGCCGAAATTTCCGAACAACATTTACAGGGACAGCATACCACCACATTTGCGGAGATGTACGACCTATCTTTTGACGCACAGATCATAGATACCCCTGGAATTAAAGGATTTGGCATTGTGGATATGGATAAGGAGGAAATTGGGGATTATTTTCCGGAATTCTTTGAATTGAAATCACAGTGCAAATTCAACAACTGTCTACATTTGGATGAACCCAAATGTGCGGTGAAGGAAGCTTTGGAGAATGGGGAAGTGGCATGGAGTCGCTACCGAAGCTATGTGCAAATGTTGACGGGGGAAGAGGACAATCCATATAGGGAGCGCTCATGAGAACAGTTGTACAAAGAGTCTCCAAGGCCAGCGTAACAGTGGATGGGAGCGTGGTTTCCTCCATTGGCCACGGTCTTTTGGTGCTGTTGGGGATAGAGGACGCCGATAATCAGCAAGACATAGACTGGCTGTCCCAAAAAATTGCCAACCTTCGTATTTTTAATGATGATAATGGGGTAATGAACCGATCCGTGCTGGATATTAATGGGGATATTATCGTAGTAAGTCAGTTTACGTTGCATGCACTTACGAAAAAAGGAAACCGACCTTCGTACATCAAAGCTTCCAAGCCAGAAGTGGCAATTCCCCTGTATGAACAGTTGGTCCAAAATATGGAACACCTGCTTGGCAAAAAAGTGGGTACCGGGATTTTTGGGGCGGACATGAAAGTGGAATTGTTGAACGATGGTCCGGTGACTATAACGATTGATACGAAAAACAAGGAATAGTTGTTTTTTATCGAAAAAGTTAGCTACTTTGTAGGAAATTTGACACTTTCGTCTAGCCTAAACACCAGCCTTAACCTCAATGCGATTTCTTACATCCCTAGCCTTTTTCCTTTTTTTACATTTTTCATTTGCCCAAAATTATAGCATCGCTTCCATTCCAAAGGAATTGATGGAAAATGCCGACGCCGTCGCTAGACTGGATGTGATGGATATTCATGTGGAAGCACTGGATAAAATGACCTATTCGGTGAAACAGGTGGTCACCGTTTTCAATAAATCGGGTGATGGTTATGCATCCACAAGGGCCATGTATGATAATGAGAAGAAAATTAAAAAGATCGAAGCCACTTTTTATGATGCTTTTGGTAACAAGTTGGAAGAGGTGAAAAAGCGAGATTTTAAGGACGTGGCCGCTGTTGATGGTTTTTCACTCTATCTGGACAATCGATTGTTGTACTATAGGTATGTTCCTGTACAGTATCCCTTTACCGTAGAATTTGTATATGAGGTCGAAACTTCGGATACCGGCTTTTTTCCACCTTGGTATTTTGTGTCTGGGTATGGAATCAGTGTGGAACAAAGCAAATATTCGGTTACCTACCCCTCAGCCGATTTTAAACCACTGGTAAAAGAGAAAAACCTGGAAAATGTTTCGGTCCAAAGGGAAGATGCCAATGGAGTTTTAAGTTATGTGGCCACACAAATACCAGCCATGGAAGAAGAGAGCCTAAGCCCTTCTTTTCAACTGGTGGCACCGAGTCTTTCGGTACGACTGCCCAAGTTCCACTACAAAGGGTATGATGCTGAGGTACAGGATTGGCATGATTTGGGCATCTGGATCCAAAATGAGCTCCTTTCCGGAAGAGATCAACTTGAGGAAAGTACCATCGCAGAGGCAAGAAACCTTGTCAAAGGGGTGGATGATGATTTGGAAAAGGCAAAGAAAATCTATCAATATGTCCAGGACAATACTCGATACATAAGTGTACAGGTGGGTATTGGGGGTATCCAGCCGATCAGTGCCATTGAGGTCGATAAAGTTAAATATGGTGATTGCAAAGGGTTGACAAACTATACAAAAGCCTTGCTCAAAGCAGTTGGGGTCGAGTCCTATTATGTTGTGGTGGAGTCCGGTAGTGCCAAAATAGACTTTGATGAGGATTTTGCTGATTTGGTGCAAGGGGACCACGTTATTCTGACCATCCCGTACAAAGGCAACTATTATTGGGTTGATTGTACTTCACAGGTTCATCCATTTGGGTTCATCGGGGATTTTACCGATGATAGAAAGGTATTGGTGATTAAACCTGAAGGAGGCGAGATTATGACTACCAGCTCTTACTTGAACCAGGAAAACAAACAGATCATCAAGGCAACCTACAAAGTATTGGAAGACCTTTCCATGGAGGGACAGGTAGTTGTGCATACCACCGGAACCCAATACGACAACAGATTTTGGCTGGAACGTGAATCCGAAAAAGACGTGAAAGAGTACTACAAGAACTTTTGGGACAACATCAACGGATTGGAAATCAAGGATTTTGGTTTTGAAAACAATAAGGATAGCGTAGCTTTTATAGAGAAGGTGGACTTATTTGCCTTGAATTACCTGTCCAAGAATGGTGAGGATTACCTGTTGACATTGAATGCGTTCAATAATGGGGCATATGTGCCTCCAAGGTATAGGAATAGAAAGCTTCCATTTGTGGTCCAAAGAGGGTTTTTGGATGAAGATGAAACCGTGATCCAAATCCCCGAAAACTTTCACTTGACAGGTCTGCCTGAAAAAATACAGCTAGAAACCACTTTTGGCACCTACCAGACCGAAGTCTTCAAAAAAAGCGACAAAGAATTGCTGTTTAAACGTAAATTATTGCTCAAAGCAGGGGAGTACCCTAAAGAATCCTACAAGGATTTTAGGGCCTTCATGCGAACCATAGCCAAGAATGACAACCAAAAAATCATTTTAAAAAATGACAGCCAAGACTAAACTGACCCAACTTTTGATTTTGTTCTTCGTATTCGGGGGACTCTATGCCCAGGACTATAAATTTGGAAAGGTGTCCAAAGAAGAATTGATGGAAAAGCAATATCCTACGGATTCATCGGCCCAGGCAGCCTATCTGTACAAGAAAAGGATTTCCTACTATCGGTATGACAAGGGCGTGGGATTGCGATTGATCACGGAAATACACAATCGTATAAAAATCTATTCCAAGGATGGGTTTGATTTTGCCACGGAGGCCATTGACCTGTATGGTTCTGGCGGCACGGATGAAAAAGTGACCTCGATCAAAGGTTACACGTACTCGTTGGAAGGTGATGAAATTGTGGAGAGCAAATTGGACAAAGGGAGCATCTTTAGGACCCAGCAATCTAAAAATTATGATCAGGTAAATTTTACCATGCCCAATGTAAAGGAAGGGTCCGTGGTGGAATATCAATACAAGATCACATCTCCCTATGTGCAGACCATTGATGACTTTGTGTTCCAGCATTCCATTCCTGTAAAAAAGTTGGAGGCCAAAATGAGGATTCTGGAATATTTCAGGTTCAACCAAAGGACCAAGGGATTTTTAATGATCAATCCAAAGACCGAAGTGATTCCCGATCATGGTTTGGGGATAGATGTTACCGAGATTGCTTTTGATATGGATAACATTCCTGCCTTAAGGGAAGAGAAGTTTGTTACCAACATAGATAACTATCGCTCTGGAATGAAGTTCGAGATTGTTTCCTTGGAGATTCCAGGATCATTGCACGAAGTGTATTCCAAAACATGGGATGATGTGGTAAGGACCATTTACCAGAGTGGTTCCTTTGGCGATGAACTTAAAAGAACGGGCTATTTTGAAGATGAATTGGATGCCCTTTTGGCTACTACTTCAGATGAAGTGGCAAGGATTCAAAAAGTGTTGACCTTCGTAAAACAAAAGGTAAAATGGAATTCCTATTTGGGATTTGCCTCGGATGAAGGAACACGGAAAGCATATAAGGAGGGTACGGGGAACAGTGCGGATATCAATTTGATGCTGGTGTCCATGCTCAACCATGCAAATATCAAGGCGTACCCAGTTTTGGTAAGCACCCGGGACCATGGAATTCCGATTTTTCCAACCTTGGAAGGATTCAACTATGTTGTTGCAGTGGCAAAAGTGGGGGATGGCTATCATTTGTTGGATGCCACCAACGTTTTCTCAACCTTCAATGTCCTGCCAACCAGAGCACTTAATTGGTATGGAAGGATGGTTTCGGAAGGAGGGAACTCCGAAGTGATCGATTTGATGCCCAAACACAAATCCATGGATGCGGTAATGATGAGTGTTTCCCTTAATGAGGATGGTTCCGTGGAAGGCAAGTTGAGACAGCAGTATACCAACAACAATGCCTATGTTTTCAGGAATGTCTACAACAAGGGCACCGAGGAAGCCTATCTGGAAGAATTGGAAAAAGAGCAGGGCGATATTGAGATCAGTGACTTTTCATTGGAGAACAATTTGAACTTGGGCAAACCAGTGCAGCAGGAATATCAGTTTTACAAGGAAGATGCCTATGAGTCCATCGCCGGTAAATTGTATGTGACCCCCATGTTTCATTTGGCCCAGAAAGAAAACCCGTTCAAATCGGAACGAAGGGAGTATCCCATTGATTATGGGTATCCATGGCAGGACAAGTATATGATAACCATCAACATTCCAGATGGATATGCAGTGGAGCACTTGCCGGAACCGATCAGTTTGGTATTGCCCGAAGGGTTGGGTAAGTTTACCTACAATATATCCGCATCCGGATCAAGCATATCCCTACGGGTTGAAATGGAAATCAATACACCCATTTTTCCGCCCCAGTACTATCAAAACCTAAAAGAACTCTACAGACAGGTTGTGGAAAAGGAATCCGAGAAAGTAATTTTGGTAAAAGCATAACAAATTGATGGTGCAAATAAGAAGATTGTTTTGGTGCGCTGTTTTGCTCCACAGAACCATTGTCCTAGGGCAATTACAACCTGAATTTGGGCAGCTTACCCCAGACGAATCTAGATTTACAACATACGATAGGGATACCACAGCGCATGCACTCTATCTGTTTGAAAAAGGGGAAAATTATTTTGAGGTGCGGAGAGGGTTCATCTATTTGATTACAAAATACCATGCCAAAAAGAAAATATTGGACAAGCAAGGTTTTTCCGAGGCAGAAATAGCAATTCCCTATTACCATAACGACGAAAGAAGTGAAAAAGTAAGTGGAATTAGAGCCTTGACACATAATGGTGTGGTAAAAACCGGTGTACTCCAAGAAAATATCTTTGACGTGGATGTAAGTGAGAACTGGTCAGAGATGCGGTTTACCTTTCCCAATGTACAGGAAGGCTCCATTTTAGAGTATGTCTATGAAGTGCAATCCCCTTTCTTTTACAATTTGAATGGATGGGATTTTCAAGATGATATTCCAAAATTGTACACCGAGTACAATGCGAAGATTCCTGGAAATTATAGATACAACCGGGTCTTGATTGGGGAGCTTTCTTTGGATGTCAACGATGCAACGATCAAGAAGAATTGTTTCAGGATTCCCAATAGTTCGTACAAACCTGCGGATTGTGAGGACCTGAAATACGTGATGAAAAATGTGCCAGCTTTTAAGGAAGATGAAGAGTACATGCTGTCACCCAAAAATTATAGGTCTAGGCTGGAATTTGAACTCTCCGAATACCTGGCTTTTGACGGAACCAAAAAAAAATACACCAAGACTTGGAACGATGTGGACCGTGAGTTTAGGACCGACCGCGATGTGGGAGGACAGTTAAGGAAAAAAAATTATTTCGAGAGAAATGTTCCCTTGGAGATCATCACAGGGAACGAGGACAAACTCACAAAGGCCAAAAACATCTATGAATTTGTTAAATCCCATTACACTTGGAACGAAAAGTTTGGGGTGCTTAGGGATAACAGGGTAAAACAAGCTTTTGATGATAGGGTGGGCAATGTGGCAGAAATCAACATTACCTTGATCAATTTGCTCAACTCTGCGGATATTGAAACCGATGTGATGATGGTGTCCACCAGGGCCCACGGATTGCCCAAGAGAAGTCATCCGGTGTTATCGGATTTCAACTATTTGATTGCCAAGACCGAAATAGATGGAGTCACCTATCTATTGGATGCCACCGAAAAAGAACTTCCTTTTGGGATGTTGCCCTACCGTTGCCTCAACTATTATGGGCGGGTCATGGATTTGGATGGCGAAAGTTATTGGTACGATATTGAACCTGAAAAGGCAAATGGACGGGCCATTCGACTTCAAATGGAACTGGATTTTGAAAATGGATTGGCCACAGGGACCATGGACGAGATTTCAACGGGATATGAAGCCTATTTCAAAAGAAACCGATTGGCAACCATGACCCAGGAAGAATACCTGGATAAGATTGAAGGAAGTTCCAACGACGATTTTTTTATCAAATCATATGAACTGGATGAGGAAAAATCGGATGAAAAACAATTGGTGGAACGGTTTACGTTTGAGGTGGAGAATTTGGGGGATAAGCAGACCATGTATGTCAATCCGTTCCTCATACAATTTTTTGAAACCAATCCCTTTAAATCGGATGAACGTAACTATCCGGTTGACTTTGGCTATTTGAGGTCCTATAAATATTTTGCCAATTTCAATGTGCCGAGTGGCTATAAGATCAAACAATTGCCCACACCCATAAATGTTGGATTACCGGATAACAGTGGGGTATTGCGATTCAATTGTGCCGAGTCCCAGGGGATGGTCATGGTGCAGTTTACCCTTCAGTTGAAATCTACCCAATACACCAGTGCCGGATATGCCTATGTGAAAAAGTTTTTTGAAAATGCTGTTACTGCTCAGAGCAAAAGCTACTTGGTCTTTGAAAAAGAATAGGAATTGCAAATTGCTTTATACATTTGTTCCATCTCAAATTTCATTTAAAACCAAAAGAAAGTGGACATAGCAAACGCACAAAAAGCCGTAGATGATTGGATCAAAAACCATGGGGTACGCTATTTCAACGAACTCACCAACATGGCCCAACTTACCGAAGAGGTGGGCGAAGTGGCCCGGATCATAGCACGCCGTTATGGGGAGCAGAGCGAAAAGGAATCGGACAAGGCAAAGGACTTGGGAGAAGAACTGGCCGATGTGGTATTTGTGGTACTTTGTTTGGCCAATCAAACAGGAATCGATCTTCAGGCCGCTTTTGATAAAAAATTGGATTTAAAGACCAAACGGGACCACGACCGACATCAGAATAACAAAAAGCTCAAATAAAGTTGCTCCCTTAAAGGGACATTACCTCTGTTTTTTCTAGTTTTGACGTTTCCATCAAACCAAAGAGAATTGAGACTCCATTTAACTCCACCGCAGAGAAAAAACATTCAACAGACCATAAAGATCACGGGCTCCAAAAGTGAGACGAATCGCTCTTTGTTGCTTCAGGCCCTTTTCCCTAACATCAAGATTCAAAACCTGTCCAATTCGGATGATGGTGAGGTCATGCAAAAAGGGCTCAAGATTTCTCAGGGTGAAGTGGACATACACCATGCAGGGACGGCCATGCGGTTTTTGACGGCTTACTTTGCTTCCCAATCCGGAAAAAAGGTTGTGTTGACGGGCAGTGAGCGCATGCAGGAACGCCCCATAAAGGTATTGGTGGAGGCACTTCGATTGCTAGGGGCCGATATTCAATATGCGAAAAATGAAGGATACCCTCCCTTAAATATTACGGGCAAAAAGTTGATGGAATCCAAGGTTTCGCTTCCGGCCAACATCAGCAGCCAATACATTTCAGCTTTGTTGTTGACCGCCCCAAGTCTGGAAAATGGCTTGGAGTTGGAATTGGAGGGAAAGATAACATCGGTACCCTACATTAAAATGACCTTGGGGCTTTTGGAACAAATTGGCGTACAGACCCATTTTGAAGGAAACCATATTAAAGTAGAGCCAAGAAAAAGTGTAGCGGACACCACTTTAGTAGTGGAATCGGATTGGAGCTCGGCTAGCTACTTTTACAGCATTGTGGCCATGTGCGAAGTAGGAACCAACATCCAACTATCGTCTTACAAGCAAAATTCCCTGCAAGGAGATAGTGTTTTGTCTAAACTTTACAAAGATTTTGGGGTGCAGACCCAATTTGGGGAGAACACCATCACACTTTCCAAAATCTCCAATGACCTTCCATCCAAAGTGGAGTATAATCTTGCCAATGCACCTGATATTGCCCAGACCATTGCGGTGACCTGTCTGGGATTGGGCATGGGCTGCCATATGACAGGATTGCACACTCTTCCCATCAAGGAAACAGATCGTTTGGCGGCTTTGCAGACCGAACTGTCCAAGTTTGGGGCAAAGGTTGCCATTGATTCCGAAAGTTTGACGCTGGAACCCGTTACCTATTTAAATGCTGGGGTAGCCATTGATACCTATAACGATCACCGGATGGCCATGGCTTTTGGACCACTTGCCTTAAAAACTGCTTTAGTGGTGAATGATGCCGGAGTGGTCTCCAAGTCGTATCCCGACTTCTGGAACGATCTCAAAACCCTTGGTTTCGGCATTCAGGAAATGTAAGGGACATTTAATCACCGATTTACTTGACATCCCCTATCACGAGGTTGTATATTTGCCCCTCTTTAAAAAATCCAAAAAACGCATAAATGAAATTATCAAACTTCAATTTTGAATTGCCTAAGGAACTATTGGCGGAACATCCTGCAGAGAACAGGGACGAATCCAAACTAATGGTGATCCACAGGGATTCCGGTAAAATTGAACATAAAATGTTCAAGGACCTCATCGACTATTTTGACGAAGGTGATGTAATGGTCCTGAACAATACCAAGGTTTTTCCTGCCAGACTTTACGGGAATAAAGAGAAGACTGGGGCGCGTATTGAGGTGTTCTTGCTCCGTGAATTGAACCAAGAGCAACGTCTTTGGGACGTGTTGGTAGATCCTGCTAGGAAAATCCGTATCGGTAACAAATTGTATTTTGGAGATGATGAAAGTTTGGTAGCGGAGGTTATAGACAACACTACCTCCAGAGGTCGTACCTTACGTTTTCTCTATGATGGTTCCTATACCGATTTCAGGAGA
>JAGQZL010000056.1 GCA_020434915.1 Allomuricauda sp.
AGATTCCTGAGGCGCAGATTATTTTCTTTTCGCCACCCAGTATCCCAGGTTTTGGAAACTCGGCGGGTGCCGAATTGAACCTGCTGGACCGTTCCGGCGGAAGTTTTACCGATTTGGACAAAGTGAATCAGGAATTTATAGCAAAACTTAGCCAACGCCCCGAAATCCAATATGCGCAATCGTCTTTCAACACGCGTTATCCGCAATATGAAATGACGCTGAACGTACCTTTGGCAAAAGAAGTGGGCGTTTCGGTACAAACTATTTTCAACACCTTGCAGGGATATATAGGAAGTATTTTCGCGGCAGATTTTTCCCGCTTCGGAAAACAATACCGTGTTTACGTGCAAGCCTTGCCGGAAGACAGGGCCACTGAAAGTGATCTGAACAGCATTTACGTGCGCACGGTAAGTGGCGAAATGACGCCGATTACGCAATTCGTTACGCTGAAACGGGTTTACGGGCCGCAATCGGTTACGCGTTTCAACCTTTTCAATTCCACCAAACTCACCGCAGCAACAGCTCCCGGATACAGTACGGGTGACGTAATTGCGGCGGTGGAAGAGGTAAAACAAACGCTGCCGAGTAATTATGACATCGCCTATTCGGGGTTGACTTTGGAAGAAAAAAACGCCGGAAACCAAACCACAACAATTTTTATTCTTTCGTTGGTCTTTGTGTATTTCCTGCTCGCCGCGCAATATGAAAGTTATTTGTTGCCGTTTTCGGTGTTGCTTTCCTTGCCTGTGGGCGTTTTCGGGGCATACATCACCACGCAGCTCACGGGACTACAGAACAACATTTATTTCCAGATTGCATTGATCATGCTTATTGGATTGTTGGCCAAAAACGCCATTTTGATTGTGGAGTTTGCACTTCAGCGCCGTAGGGCCGGGCTTTCTTTATTCGATGCTGCGGCAGATGGGGCACGGGCCAGATTGCGACCTATTTTGATGACTTCCTTTGCCTTTATTTTTGGGTTGCTCCCATTGGCACTTTCCTCAGGAATCGGGGCCATCGGAAACCAATCCATAGGCTTGAGTGCTGTTGGAGGGATGTTGATAGGTACCATTTTAGGAGTGTTTGTTGTCCCTGTCCTCTTTGTAGTGTTCCAAGCACTACAGGAGCGTATTTCGGGAAAACCCGGGCAAATCACCCAAACAAACCATGCGTAAACCTCAACGACATTAAATCATGAAAATAAAAACCACCTATAAAATCATCTTGTTGCTTTCAGCTCCACTTTTGCTGCAGTCCTGTTTTGTGGCAAAAAAATACACACGACCAGAAGTGGAAACCGAAAGTTTGTACCGGACAGACAACCTTCCTCAGGACAGTGTCTCCTTGGCCAATGTATCCTGGAAGGACCTTTTTAAGGATGAACAGTTAAAATCCCATATTGAAAAAGCACTTGAGAACAATCTCGATATCCGGATTGCCCTTCAAAATGTAGTGGCGGCGGAAGCCTATTTGAAACAGGGAAAGGCCGGTTATTATCCAACACTTTCCGGGACTGCCAGCTTTACCAGAACCAAAAACTCGGGCAACAGCCAGTTTGGAAGTTTTTTTACCAGCGCATTGGAGCAATACGAACTATCGGGGTCCCTCTCATGGGAAGCCGATATCTGGGGGAAAATCCGAAGCAACAAAAGGGCATTTGGTGCCTCTTACCTGCAAAGTGTTGCCGCCCATCAAGCCATAAAAACGGATTTAGTGGCCGGTATTGCCAGCACCTACTACCAGTTGATTGCCTTGGACAAGCAAAAGGAAATAGCCCGCCAAACCTTGGAAGCCAGAAAAAGCAGTCTGGAAACCACACAGGCGTTGAAAGATGCCGGACAGGTTACCGAGGTTGCGGTGAAACAGACCGAAGCCCAAGTGCATACCACAGAGATCATTCTGATCAATCTGGAAAACAACATCAAATTGCTGGAAAATACCTTTAGTATTTTATTGGGTGAACCTCCACATGAAATCGCTCGAGGAAAACTCGATGATCAATCCATAGACACGGAATTGAAAACCGGGGTTCCTTATTTGCTATTGGCCAACCGCCCCGATGTAATACAAGCCGAATATGGCCTGATCAACGCCTTTGAACTTACCAATGTGGCCAAAAGCAGTATGTATCCTTCCTTGAGTCTGTCGGCCAACGGTGGTTTCCAAAGTTTGGAATTTGAAAACTGGCTGGATGCAAGTTCGCTCTTCTCCCAATTGGTGGGATCATTGACACAGCCCATCCTAAACGGAAGAAGGTTGCGCACCCAGATGGAAGTGGCTAAAGCACAACAGGAACAAGCTTTGCTTTCCTATAAAAAAACCTTGTTAACCGCAGGAAGGGAAGTCTCCGATGCGTTGTACACTTATGATGCGGAAACCCAAAAACTGACCGCCCGAAGCAAAGAATTGGATGCCTACGTTAAAGCCGAGGATTATTCGGAGGAATTGTTGAACAATGGCCTTGCCAACTATTTGGAAGTGTTGACCGCAAGGCAAAATGCCCTAAGCTCCGAGCTAAGCTATGTGGATTCCCAATATGGACAATTAAGTGCCATTGTGGAACTCTACCGCGCCCTTGGGGGAGGATGGAAATAATCAATCGAATGGATAGCAAGTCGGACATATTGGCCTACGCCCTAAAGAACTTCACCAAGTTTGGGAGCAAGCGGTTTTCCATGGATGAGTTGGCACATAGTCTGGGCATTTCCAAGAAGACCCTCTACAAACACTTTGATAGCAAAGAGGAATTGGTCACTGAAAGCCTACATTTTCTATTAGGGAAAATTCAAAATGATGTGGACACATACATGGTTGAAAATCCTAACGAAAAAGAGCCACTATCCACCATCATCTATATTTACAAGCTAGGGTTGATGACCTTGCAGGAAATCAACCCTTCCTTTTTGTTCGGTCTCAGCAAATATTATCCGAAAGCCTTCAAACTATATTCCGATTTTAAAAATGGGATTGTTTGGAACACCGTCTGTCCGCTCCTTCAAAAAGCCCAAAACCTGGGACAGGTCAGAAAAGGTGTCAACGTGGAATTGGTGTGCTTGCTCTTTCTTTCCAGAATGGAAGATACCGTATATTCTAAGGCCAACCTTTTTGATGAATACAGTATCCAAGAGTTGTTGGAGCATGTCATCATCAATAACTTAAGAGGGATTTTGACCCTCGAATATCTGCAAACCGCTGCCTTGCAAGAATGGTGCAAATAGCGGCAAATCAATGCGAATATTGAAAAAAACAATATTCTTTTTTTCAACAACTTCATTTTAACCTATTGATTTTTATGTTTTTAGCATTGTATTTGGTGCAACGATCGCCTAATTTTAAATTCTTGCTAAAAACTCAAAACCAATGGGAACAACCAACATCAACCGAAGAGACTGGATCAGAAAAAGTATGCTCACCGCAGGCGGTGCAATGGCCTTGCCATATTTAGGATTAGCGGAAACCCCTAGGGTTCCTTTACAACTGGATGCCAATGGCAATGCGGTCTATACTCCGTTTTTTAAGGAGTTTTTGCCCGAGAATCCTATGGTTCTCCCCGATTTGGCTGCAAAGCTCAATGCGAACGAAAATCCATATGGGCCTTCTCCAATGGCTTTGGAAGCCTTTAAAAATGCCGCCCCTGGTGGAAACAGGTACGCTTGGAAAGAGTTGTTCCAGTTAGTGGACAAGATTGCTGATTTTGAAGGTGTAGGCAGTAAAAATATTATGATGGGCCCAGGTTCTTCCGATCTTTTGGAAAAAACAGCCATGGTGTTCTTTATGAATGGTGGCAATGTAGTTTCTGCCGACCCCGCTTATATGTCGCTCATACAAGTGGCTGAATCGGTTGGGGCAACATGGAAACCCGTTCCTTTAAAAGACGATTGGTCTCATGATTTAAAAGCCATGGAAGAGGCGATAGACGACGAAACCAAATTGGTATACATCTGTAATCCCAACAATCCTACGGGCACCATCACCGAGCATGAGGAGTTGGTGGATTTTTGTTCCAGGGTATCCGAAAGAGTTCCTGTTTTTGTGGACGAAGCATATTTGTGGTTTTTGGAAGACGGTGCCAAAAAGAGTATGGTCTCCTTGATCAATGAAGGCAAGGATGTGATCATCGCCCGAACGTTCTCCAAAATCCATGGAATGGCCGGCCTACGTGTTGGATATATTGTTGCCCTCGAAGAAACTTTGGGCCGACTCCAAAAAATTACCCGTGGTGGTATGGGTATTTCGCTCCCCTCCGTATATGCCGCCATGGCCGCCATGGATGATGCGGAATTCATTGAAAAATCCAGAACACTGAATACGGCTTGTAGGGAATATGTATATCAAAGTTTGGATCAAATGGGCTTTGAGTATGTTCCATCCTACACCAGCTTTCTCATTTTCCCAATCGAGATGGATGGAAAGGAATTTTTGGGTAAAATGACCGAACAAAAAGTCGGTGTCCGGGCTTTTGAGTTTATGGACAAGAAATGGTGCCGTGTAAGTATGGGAACCATGGAAGAGATGAAACTATTTACCGCAGCCATCAATAAAGTGTTGGTATAGTGGATATTGGATTTCAAAAAACCATCGTATTTCTTTTCTTCATTTTCATTGGGGTCTTGTTGAAGGTAAAATTCAAGTCCAAACAAGAAATTAATGGAATCAAGAAAATCATACTCAACTTGGCTTTGCCATCCACTATTTTCATTGCGCTATTGGGCATCAAGGTAGAACTACATCTCCTAATCTTGCCCCTGCTGGCGCTTGGACTCAACTTACTTCTTTTTTTGGCAATGCCACTGGTATTGCCCATTATGGGAATCGGTAAAGGTTCTCCAGAATATAGAACGGCCAAATTGCTTGTGCCCTCGCTGGCACCCGGACTTTCTTCTTTTCCATTTATTTTGGAATTTTTAGGAGAGGATTACTTGGCCAAAGCGGCCATGTCCGATTTGGGAAACAAGGTTTTTGTCCTGTTCTTCTTATACCTGGTTGCCATGAACTGGCACTACGCCCTCCAATCCAACCAACAAAAAGATAGCGGCACCAAACTGAAACCATTGATCAAAGCCATGGTATCGGAACCTGTTAACATCTTTATTGGAGTGGCCCTATTACTTTTGACTTTTGGTTTTACGATGGATTCACTTCCTTTCTTTTTGAGTGAAACACTTGGAAAATTGAGCTTGATCATGACCCCTTTGGTTCTTCTTTTCATCGGTCTGGCAGTTAAAATCAAAAGGAAACAGTTTTTTCAGATTTTTTCCCTTTTGTGTACCCGGGCAGGGTTGGTACTTTTGATTTCGGGGATTTTTGTTGCTGTTGCCGGTATTGAAGCCCAAAATGAAATTTTGTTGACCATGGCCTTTGGCCTCAGTGCCTGTAGCTTTTGGCCCTATGCCCATATTGCTGCGGTGGACAGTATGGAAATGGCAGTGAAAGATAAGAAAAAGACCTTTAGCGGTGATTTTGGGGTGGCCATACTTGCCCTGTCATTCCCCTTGTCCACTATACTTATCCTAGCCGTTTTGAACAGTGGTTCCTTCTTCACCAATTCCTATAACATTTTCTTGATCGGGGTGGTCGTGTTGGTCATCGGTATGATTCTCCCTTTGTTCAGTGGAATTAGTAAAAAATGGACTTCCCAAAAATTCCTTGCTGAAAAAATAAAATCCCCAGCAACGGAAAACGCCTGATTGCCAAAACAAGGTGGTTATTATTTGTTACCTTTCTACAAACAAAGACCATCATGAAACTGCGCTTCCTTTTCGCATCAACCATTCTTTCCATTGGAATTCTTTCTGCCCAACAAACCAATTTAAAAGTTGATCAGGACAGACTGGAGCAACGTATCTTCGATTTGGCCCAATTTGGTCTCCAAGAAAATGGAGAAACCGAAAGAGTCGCTTTTAGCGATGCCGATGTTGAAGCTAGAAATTGGGTTGTACAAACCCTTAAGGGTTTTGGAATGGAAGTGACCGTGGATCCCGCTGGTAATATTATTGGTAAGAGAGCAGGAGCTGATTCCACAAAAAAACCCATTTCCTTTGGCTCCCATATTGACCGTGTGCCCAACGGTGGCAATTATGACGGCTGTGTGGGTTCCATGGCGGCTTTGGAGGTCATTGCAACCTTGAATGACAACCACATTACAACAGAACATCCCTTGGAGGTCATCATTTTTCCTAATGAAGAGGGTGGCGTTATGGGGAGCAGGGCCATGGCCGGCAACTTGGGTAAATCAGCACTTTCCGTGGTCAACTCTACCGGTTATTCCATGGGTGAGGGCATTATGAGAATTGGTGGGGATACTACTAAATTGAACGAAGCAGCCCGTAAAAAAGGTAGCTTGGCCGCTTTTTTGGAATTGCATATAGAACAGGGAGGAAAACTCGAAAAGTCCAATGCGGATATTGGTGTTGTGGAAGGTATTGTTGGGCTTAAATGGTGGGATGTAGTCTTTACTGGATTTGCGAACCATGCCGGAACCACTCCCATGAATGCCAGACAAGATGCCTTGTTGGCCGCTGCCAAATTCATCGTGGCGGTAAACGAAATCACCACTGGTTTTGAAGGAGCCCAAGTGGGCACGGTAGGACGTATCAAAGCGGAACCTGGTGCCCCCAATGTGATTCCGGGGAAAGTGGTTGCCAGTTTGGAAATTCGAGATCTATCTTCCGAGGTCATCAAAAAGGTCTATCAGGCCATCAAGGAAAAAACCTTGGAGATTGCTGAAGTCTCTGGGGTTTCAGTGGAATTTTTACCGCTGGATACCACTTCGGAACCGGCACTAACAGATTCTGCCATTCAAAAAGAGATTGAAAGCGCAGCCAAAACCCTTGGATTTACCTATCAATATATGCCCAGTGGGGCGGGGCATGACTCGCAGGACATCTCCAGATTTGCTCCGGTCGGCATGATTTTCGTCCCCAGTAAGGGAGGTATCAGTCATTCCCCAAAAGAATTTACTTCAGCCAAGGATATGGCCAATGGGGCCAAGGTGTTGTTGCAGACTATTTTGGCACTTGATAAGAAGTTGGATTGAAAAGAAAAGGAATTAATCTCCACAAAAGTCGAATGCTCTATATAAAAAGATAGCAATGGGTAATAGTTTTTCATTCAATTCCGAAGAATATGATTTTTGGCCCCTTTATAATTCCATCAAAAAATATTACACAATCGGAATTAAGAAAAACCAGGATATGGACATTTACCGTCAATACCCTGGAATTCTGGAATTAGAAAAAGTTCTTCTGGAAAATATCGGCAATAAAAAGACGTATCAGCGCAATTGGACTTCATTTATTAGAAGAATTGGTTCTGAAATAGGGAAAGAAGTGACAGGCACAACTTTTGGCCTAGTGCCAAGTTATAGCGCATTTTTAATACTGGATTTAGAAAAAGAAGGCAATCGTTGTAATTACAAAGAACTCCATTTTTCGGTCAGCCTTTTGGGCAAATATTACCAGATTTATGGTTTAAATAAAACGGTGTTGAGTTATGACGACCTATCCATTCCGTACCAAATTCAAAACCTGAAAGAATTAGTGGTTTCTCCAATCGATGAATACAAAGCATATTTTGAAAGCGTTGAATTTAAAATAACTGAAGAATTCAAAGATTATCGATTGGTACCATTTGTTGTGGGGCAATCCGTTATCAATGGTCTTGAAATATTTCATCTGGACAAAGAAAATTGCTCTATAAACATGGCATTGTTCAATGATTTTTTGGGTTTTGGAGAACAAGTAGGTGAAGTGGATATACGAGGAGATTTAAACTATGGAATGGACAGTTGGAAAAAATAACTGGCTTCAAATAATACAACCAGAAACCTGTATTTAATTCTTTTGTCCTTTGCTTTTGACTATACTATACGTTGCATTGGCAATCAGACCAATACTCAACCAATAGGTGCCCAATATAAGGAGACTGGAATAGGCAAAGGGAGATTTAAACTTGGCAATGGCAATCAGCGTATCCGAAAGCATGAAAAGCAACACGGCCATGGCAATCCAACCAAAAGCTTTGCTTTTATCCCTCATATAAAGCCCGACTCCTTGCGTGGCCATAAAACAAATCACGAACACATAAAGTGCCACAGGTACCATGAACGCCCCCAAATCCGGTCTCAACCAAAAAAACAGAAATGTGCCGACGGCAAAGATACCCCCCGTAGCAACGGGGTGAAAATAGAACCCTTTCAATTTGATAAACCCCGAAGCAAAGAGTATGTGGCCCGATAAAAAAGCGGCCAGACCGTACACAAAATAGGCATCGAACAAAAGCAATATGTCCCCCAACAAACAGAAAGAGAATGCCACCATCATCAAATATTTGAACTTGGGGAGCCGATGGGGGTCCACAAAAAAGAGCAGGGACATGATCAGTATCGTAGTAAGCGGTTTCAAGAACATATAAATTGCCCTGTTTCCTACTGATTCAAAGTAAATGGCCGCACTGGCAGATACCAATGCCAACACATTGATGGTACTTTGTACTTTATGACTTTTTCCTACCATGTTTTAAAGGGTATTTTGCTCAATTGCGAATTGTAGTATTTCCGTTGGCCCGTAACCTCATCCCCCAACCAATTGGGACGTTCAAACTTTTCATCTTCGTGGTTCAGTTCCACCTCCGCTACGACCAACCCTTTGTTCTCCCCTAAAAACTCATCCACCTCAAAAAGGTGCCGGCCTACGGGGACCTCGTACCGAATTTTCTCCAAAATACCCGAGTTACAAAGATCAATTAGGTTAGTGGCCTCCGCGGCACTGATTTCAATTTCCCATTCAAAACGGGTAGTGCCAGAATCGTTGGGGCCTCCTTTTATGGTCAGAAATCCTCTGTCTCCCATAATTCGTACCCGAACGGTCCGTTCAGGATCGGTATTCAAATATCCTTGTGCAATCCGGGTTTGGGAGGTGGCCTCTTGCCGATACGCATGGGAGGTGACCAGAAATTTTCGCTCTATTTCCAAATGTTCCATCAAACTAAATATACCCTAAATTTGGGTATGGACTTCGATTTTCCCTTAAGAAAAATCATTCATGTGGACATGGACGCCTTCTACGCCTCCGTAGAACAGCATGACAATCCCGAGTTGAAAGGAAAGCCTATTGCCGTTGGTGGCGGGTCCAAACGGGGAGTGGTCTCCGCTGCCAGTTATGAGGCCCGGAAATATGGGGTTCGGAGTGCCATGGCGGGCTATATCGCACAACGAAATTGCCCCGACCTCATCTTCGTGAAACCCCGGTTTGATCGCTATAAAGAGGTCTCCCTTCAAATCCGTAGCATCTTTTTTGAGCACACGGACCTTGTGGAACCCCTCTCCTTGGATGAGGCTTATCTGGATGTTACCGAAAACAAAAAAGGCAACCCGTCCGCTACCTTGATCGCCAAGGAAATCCGCCAAAAAATATTGGACAAGACAGGTTTGACGGCCTCTGCCGGAATTTCCATCAACAAGTTCATTGCCAAGGTGGCCAGTGATTATAACAAGCCCAACGGCCAGAAAACCGTAAACCCAGAAGAGGTCATCCAGTTTTTAGAAGACCTGGATATCCGAAAATTTTACGGGGTAGGAAAGGTGACAGCAGATAAGATGTACCGCTTGGGAATTTTTACTGGAAAGGACCTCAAACATAAATCGCTAGAGTTTTTGGACGAACATTTTGGGAAAAGTGGTGGCTATTACTACAATGTGGTCCGAGGTGTGCACTTAAGTGCCGTAAAACCCCATCGCATTCCAAAATCGGTGGGTGCGGAGCGTACCTTTTTTGAAAACTTGAGCAGTGAAATCTTCATGTTGGAAAAACTGGAAAACATTGCCAACGAATTGGAAAGAAGACTGCAAAAATCCAAGATAGCCGGGAAAACCATTACCTTAAAAATCAAGTATAGCGATTTTACCCTGCAGACACGAAGCAAGACCCTTCCCTACTACATTGCCAGTAAGGACCTGATCATGGAAACGGCAAAAGAGCTGTTGTACCAGTCTACTTTGGAAAACTCCGTTAGGTTGCTGGGCATCTCCTTGGCCAACCTGAACACCGAAAAGAAAAAGAGCGAGCCAAAGGCGGAATCAGTATCGGTGCAGCTCAAATTTGATTTCTGATAACAGTTCAAGGATTGCCCAGCAAAAGATTTCTTTTTATTTTGCAATCGCAGCCCCCAGCACTAACCATTTTACATACGCTATGCAACGTCCTGAATTGCACCAACACATTATTGCCACGGCGGGCAACTTGTTCTACACACAGGGATACAACTCAACGGGTATCAACGAAATAGTGAGCAAATGCAATATTGCCAAGGCAACACTCTACGGCCATTTTAAGTCCAAGGAAGACATCTGTATTGCCTATTTGGAGCAACGGCACCAAAATTTCATGTTGGCCCTCAAAAACCATGTGGAGCAGAAAAACACCGGAAAGAACCAACTATTGGCCATCTTTGACCTCTTGCAGGACATGTACCGATCGGAAAACTTTCAAGGCTGTTGGGGATTGAAAACCTTGGGGGAACTGTCCCCAAAACAAAAAAAGTTGTTGAACATCCTTCAAAAACAGAAAAAGGAATTGCTCCTCTACTTGGGCGAAGTGGTCGGCGACAATATTTCCAATCTGTCCAAGGCGGAAACCGAAAAAATCTCTGGAGGACTTTATCTGTTGTATGAAAGTGCCGTCACCGAAAGTCATTTGTTCAAAAACGATTGGCCCATTTATATGGCCCGTGGGATAGCCCCATTACTCTTCTCGGAAAGGGAATAAAAAAACCCTTCCATTTTCATGAAAGGGTTTCGAGCTTAGTCAAAATATTGGATTAGGCGTTTACCTCTTCCAAAGGTTGTGCTACTGGAAAATCTACAGGAACCTTTGTAGTGCTATGGAGATAGTTTGAGATGGTCTTGTCCCCCACTAGCACTATGGTATCCATCAAATTTTCCTTGGTCCATCCGGCTGCAAAGAAATCTTCCACTACTTGTGGGTCTGTTGCACCTCTATTTTCTGTAATGTTCTTGGCCAAACGGGCCAAAGCGTCCAATTTCTCATCGAAAGTGGATTTTCCCGCTCTTAGCTCAAGAATCTGTTCGTCTGTAAAGCCGTTCATCTTGCCAATGGCCGTATGTGCTGACAAACAATAGATACATTTGTTTACCTGGCTTACGGCTAGGTTTACCACTTCTTTCTCCTTGGCCTTCAATGAAGTCTTGGCGTTGGAAAAGGTCAAATAGTTGACCAATGCATTATCTGAATGGGCAAATGTGGCAAAAAGGTTGGGCACAAAGCCTACTGCTTTTTCAAGATTGTCAAAAATGGCCTGATTGGCCGGAGTCACTTCCTCTCTTTTAGGTACGTTGATCGTGCTCATATTAAATGTATTTGAATGTTATAATGGATTAATAATTTTGAATGAAGGGCTTCTCGGCATCACAATAAAAATCGTGATGGAACTTTTGCTCGCAATGTTCCGAGGCAGCAATGGGTTGAACTGTTTTGGGAGAGTTTCTAAAAATCTCAATGAGATTAAAAATGGGTCTGTCCGTGATTTTCATCTTTACCTTGTTTTAAATTACGGGGCAAAGATGCGGCGATAAGGACAGCAAGGGTTAGGAGCAATTTCCCGCCGACTTGTGCAATTTTCCCTAGGCCGTTAAAACCAGGTTTTCACGGTATTCCGATGGGGTCATTTGGGTCATTTTCTTGAAAAACCTACTGAAGTGCGCGGGGTCGTTGAACCCGAGGTCATAGGCAATTTCCTGGTTTTGCTTATCGGTATAATTGATAAGTCTCTTGGCCTCCAAAGCAATTCGGTCCAAAATGATCTGTTGGGGGGATTTCTGGTTATAAATCGCAAATAAATTGGAAAGGGTCTTGGGAGATTTGAACAACATCTCCGCATAGTCGCTCACCCTTCTTTTGGTCTTGAAGTGCATGTCCACTAAAAAATTAAACCTTCTGATCGTGTCTACCTGATCATTGTCCAAGGTTTTTACGATGAGTTGTTCCTTGGCCAATCGGGTACTTAAAATGATCATCCGTTTAAGAAGCATCTGCAACATATCTCCCTGGATGTTATCCGGGGTGGTAAATTCTTCCACGAACATATCGTACAACAAGTTGAACTTTTTCAATTGTTCCCCAGGAATGGTAACAATGGGAAGGTCTTGAGTGCCGAAGAACAATATTCCATTACAGGATACCTCGCTGTCGTGGTCAAAAATGCAATAGAACTCCCTGTTGAAGAAAATGGCAACTATGGGCAACTTTGTTTCCTTAAGGGATACATGCTGTAAATAGGTTACGGTAACTAACTGATCGGGCAACAACTCCATGGGCATGCCATCTACATGGACCATAACGGGCTCACAGTTCCTGTTCCACAGAAACTTGATGCTCCCGGATGTGTTCGAAAAGCGTTGTTCATCTTTTTTAAAATCATTGGTAAATCCCAACACAGCCCCCAATCGGGAATCGTTGTACTCGTATTTCATAGGTCTCTTGGCAAGGGTTGATACTACTGCTCCTGCACTACATATCAGTCTTTTTTACCCCTGGAAACTTACATCTGTTGTGACCTAAAAAAGAAAACCCCTGCAACGAACTGTCACAAGGGTTTCATTATAGTTTAAAATATTTCT
>JAGQZL010000057.1 GCA_020434915.1 Allomuricauda sp.
TAAATACGATCCCCCAAGAACCATTAAACCTGTATCTACATGAACACCTTCTTTGGAGTACTTTTATTGCTTTTGGCCGTCAATGCACTTTTATTGGTACTGAGTGCAAACGGGTCCAAGAAATAGGGTTTTACCAAAAAATCCTTTACTTTCCATACAATAGGTAGGGTATTTTATCGTTGAATTGTTACGTGATAAACACCCATTAACCATGAATACCTTTTTTAGCATCCTACTTGTACTATTGGCATTGAATGCCTTTCTACTTATATTAAGTGTTAATAGATCCAAATAAAAAAGCTCCCGTTTTCGGAAGCTTTTTAAAGTTTTATTTGGTAAACACTATTAGTTCACTCCCATTAACTCCACATCAAAGATCAATGTGGCATCCGGGGGAATAACACCTCCAGCACCCGTACTTCCGTATGCCAAGTGCGATGGGATCACAAAACGGGCCTTATCCCCCACCTGTAATAATCCAATACCTTCATCCCACCCAGGGATTACCTGACCAACACCCAATGTAAAGTCAATGGGCTGGTTTCTTTTGTAGGAGGAGTCAAATACCTGGCCGTTTGCCAATGCTCCTTCGTAATGTACGGAAACCGTTTTTCCCTTTTCCGCTTTGGGTCCGTTTCCCTTCTGAATGATTTTATAGCGCAAACCACTGTTTGTTTTATCAAATCCGGCCGCCAATTTTTCCATTTCGGCCTCTGCCCTGGCCTTGGCCTCTGCAATCCGTTTTTCCCGGGCCCCTTCAAACACGCGAAATGCTTCAATGGCGTTCCAGTTTTTGGCTTCGTCCCCTACTCTAATAATTTCCAAGCTGCTGATGGCATCACCTTGCGCAATGGCATCAACCACATCCTGTCCTTCCACTACATGCCCGAAAACGGTATGCTTGTTGTCCAACCACGGTGTGGCCACATGGGTAATGAAAAACTGGCTACCATTGGTGCCAGGTCCGGCATTTGCCATGGAAAGCACCCCGGGGCCGTCATGTTGCAGTTCAGGATGGAACTCATCATCAAATTTGTATCCTGGGTCTCCTGTTCCTGTTCCTTGTGGGCAACCTCCCTGAATCATAAAATCTGCGATGACCCTGTGAAATTTCAATCCATCGTAATAAGGCTTGCCCTGTGGTTTGGCACTGTTCTCCATATTTCCTTCGGCCAAGGCCACAAAGTTGCCTACGGTTCCAGGTGTCTTGTCATGGGTAAGTTTCACCAGTATCTCCCCTTTTGGGGAATTGAACTTTGCGTAGATTCCGTCTTGCATTTTTTGTTGTTTATATGATTATCCTATTTCTTGGCACTTATATTTTTCCAAGGTTGCAAAGGTAGGGGTTTTATGGTTTAGGGTGAAAAATTACATTGGAGATCAGGATTTCAATTTGCTTTAAATATCATACCTTCATTACCACAAACAATGGTCTACACCCTGATCTTTGACCCCGCCATTGAAAAAGGCTGCATACACTATCACGAATTTATAAAGCGAACAATAGATATTAGAAGCGTGTTGGACAAACAAACATTATCCTTTTTAAAACCCGGATTGGCCGATATAATACTGCGTGAATCCACAATTAAAGAGATTGAAAAAGGGACCGAGATCTTACGGGAAGAGCAATATGTAAAAGTATTGCCCATTGTAATTGAGGGGCTGGTAAAGGTGTATTCCAAATTTGATGAAAAAGAGTTGCTCCTATATTACATTGAACCTACCCAAAGCTGTGTAATGACATTTTATGCCGCCCTTAAAAATACGCCGAGCAAAGTGTTTGCAATAACAGAGGAAGACTCAAAAATTCTGTTGATTCCTGTACGACACCTTCCCATTTGGTTAAAAGAGCATCCTGATTTTAACGAATTATTTTATGATCAGTTCAACCTACGCTATTCCGAATTGTTGGATACCATTGGACACCTTTTAGTGGATAAAATGGACAGACGGTTGTATGACCATCTGGTAAAAAAATCCGATCTCTCCAAAAACGAAGCCATCAAAATGAGCCACAACCAAATAGCCAATGAATTAGGAACAGCCCGAGAAGTGGTAACCAGGGTCTTGAAAAAACTTGAATTGGATGGCAAGGTCAAACAAACTCCAGACGGCATTAGAATAATTGCAGGGTGGTGACCACGGTCACTGCATAGCAAGTACAGAGTTCCCATCTTTGCATTGTAGTAACCTTAAAAATTTAAAAGAGATGAAAAAAAATATGGGAAAAGCGGACAAGATCATACGAATATTGATTGCTGTAATCATTGGCGTTCTTTATTACACGGGAACAATTTCAGGCACTTTGGGGATTGTATTGTTGGTACTTGCCGGAGTTTTTGTCTTAACAAGCTTTATTAGTTTTTGCCCACTCTATGCCCCTTTCGGAATCAGTACTTGCCCAATGAAAAAGAAAGAGTAGGTCAAATACTTAAACATTCGGGCGCAATGACGGTTTAGGATAGTTCCTGAGCCGTTTTTTTGTTGAAAAACAAGCATAAAACTCAAAAGAAAGTACCAATGTCAATTATAAAATCCGTAATTGGTATACATTATCGATTATACCACAGTAACTTTGGAAAGCATCCTGAAAAGTTGAAGCTCACTTAGATGAAAACATTGATAATCCCTAACAAGGACTCACATCTTTTTACCACTTTTTATCCAAATGAAGGGCGTGAGACCGTCCTATTACTCCATGGTGGTCCCGGTGTACCGGATAATTTGACACAAGTTGCGGAATTGTTAATGGATAATTTTCAAGTCATTGGTTTTCAACAGAGGGGTACGGGCTTGTCACCTTGTCAAAACAAAGACTACTCCGTAAACAGTTACCTTTCGGATATTGAGTGTTTGGCCGACTATTTTTCATTGCAAAAATTTCACCTTTATGGACATTCATGGGGAGGTCTGTATGCACAGATTTATGCCCAGTACCATCCGGAAAGGATCTTGAGTCTTTTTCTGTGTAGTCCAAGTTCGGGAACTGGAAATCATTGGAAAGAAACCGAGAAAGAGGTCTTTATGTTCAACAAATCCAAATGTGATTTTATGGAGTTTTTGGGTATGGGGTGGAACAATCTATTGGGTATGTTCGGAAATGACAAAGCCTATCAAAGGCTTTTTGAGCAAGTCCTAAAAAATTACAACAAGGGTTTTGTGAATGGGGAAACAGCCTCCTTTCAACTGGAGAATGTTAGGGCAGAACCCATCAATCTGACAAGAAAAGAGCTGTTAAAATATCCTGTTCTAGAAAATAACCCGACACTCAATTTCCCCGTTACTGTAACCTACGGAGAATTTGATATTTATGGTGAAAGCAAAAAATATGTAAAAAACAGATTCCCAACGGGCCATATTTTTACTATACAGCAATGTGGCCATTTACCTTGGCTCCATAACAAGAGGGCATTTGAAAGTATTATATCGGAACACTATGGGATTTAAATTATGCCCCGAAGCCTTTTGGCACCAGATTCATCGGTTGAAAAACAACCATCCCATGAATCCATTGCCAATAGAACAAGGAAATGTAAATTTGGGTCAAAGAAGCCAACTACCTCACAGATAAATATATTGCCAATTGAAAATTGAACCGCAACATATCAAATTCCGCAGTAGAAAAGACATTCTTTTTGGCTCCGTGATCATAGGGACGAGTCTTCTTTTGATTGTGATCATGGTTGTGGGAATTTTGAATGGCGGCATGGAAACTCATGAGCTATGGACCATTCCCCTTGTATTCGGGGTTATTTTCTTCCTTTCATGGATGTATTTTGACACTTATTACCTTCTTTCATCCAATGGTCTTGAATACCATTGTGGTCCCATCAGGGGAAGCATTCGTCTTGAACGAATTCGAGGAATTGTCAAGGGAAGAACTCTTTGGGTCGGATTCAGACCCGCCACCGCAAGAAAAGGATTGATCATAAAGTTTGACAAGTTCAACGAAATCTACATCAGTCCAAAAACCAACGAAACCTTCATCAATCGTATTTTGGAATTCAAAAGTGATATTCACATCACCGAGTGACATATCAGTAGGATAGTAAAAAAATGACTCTTTGTTATTGGGGACCCATTCAAGTTGACTTGCACAATTCACATGGATTTAACATTTTCGGGAACCAGAGACTTGTAGCCTTTCACAAATTTTGGTGATCTTTAGCATTTCAACCTAAAAGAATGGGCAAAAGGAAAAAGCAGGCCAAAATATTACGCATTTTCAGGAAAGTACATAGAACCACAGGGGCCTTGTTGTTTGTTTTCTTCTTTTTTATTTCAGTCACCGGTCTCATTTTGGGTTGGAAAAAGAACTCCAACGGTACTATTCTTCCAAAAACACAAAAGGGTACCACTGCCAATCTTAAAGAATGGTTGCCGGTGGATAGCCTGCATAGTATTGCCTGCTATACACTGCACGACAAAGTATCACCTGACATGTCCTTGGAGCTGGACCGAATAGACATCCGAAAAGAAAAGGGTTCGGTTAAATTTGTCTTTGTTGACCATTTCTATGAAGTACAACTGGATGGTGCCACAGGGAATGTACTTTCCATTGGACAACGACATTCCGATTTTTTGGAGCATGTACACGATGGGTCCATTCTAGACCGATATTTAGGCACCAATGGCTATATCAAATTGGTTTATACCACCATAATGGGCATTTCATTGTTCGTTTTCACTCTAACAGGCTTTTGGTTGTGGTACGGTCCTAAAAGAATGCGAAGAGAAGCAAAGCAATAACTTCTGATGTTTATCCTTTGATTTTTTTGACAGGTATGGTTCCGTACTTATCAATTAGGTACACCAAACTGGCCATGGTGGCGGCTCCCAATTCCAACTCACGCTTGTTCACATGCTCAAACGTATCATTTTCAGCATGGTGGTGGTCAAAATAACGCTGCGTGTCCGGTCTAAGCCCAACCAAAACCATTCCGTCTTCTTTCAGGGGTCCTATATCTGCACCACTTCCACCCTTGTAGAACATGTGGATCAAATAGGGCTCAAACAAGTCCCTCCACCCTTGTATCTGTTGTAGGTTTTCCTCGGACGCATCAATGGAAAAGCCTCTTGGCGTAAATCCTCCCGAATCACTTTCCAGGGCAAACACATGGTTTTCATTGTTGGCTCGGGCCACTTCTGCATATTTGTTTCCTCCACGCATCCCATTTTCTTCGTTCATGAACAGAACTACACGCAAGGTACGTTTCGGTCTATATCCAGTTTCTTTTAACAATCGGAGCACATCCATACTCTGTACACAACCCGCACCATCATCATGGGAACCATCGCCCAAATCCCAAGAATCCAAATGACCTCCAACAACCATGACTTCCTTTGGATACGTACTGCCTGTAATCTCTCCAATTACATTATAAGATTGGACATCTTCATATTGCTTGCAGTTTTGTCGGAAATAAAATTTGGTATCGGGGTTCAATTTTAAGGTGGCACTCAACAATTCTGCACCATTGGTACTAATGGCTGCTGCCGGAATTCTTTCATTGACAGGCATTTCACCATATCCCATGGAGCCTGTATGTGGATAATCATCAAGTCTTAGGTTCATGGAACGTACAATCACACCTTTGGCTCCATATTTAGCAGCCTCCGCAGCACCCGAATAGCGCTGATCCACACAACCGGAATAGGCTGCAAATGTATTGATCAATGTAGGGTCCATTGGTCTGTTGTAGAACACTATTTTGCCTTCAATCTTTGACCTACCCAATTTTTCCAGATCTTCTATCCCCTGGACCTCCACCACATTAGCCTTGAGTCCACCACTTGGGGTGGCAACGGAACCTCCCAAAGCACAAATGGGCACATTGGTGGTCAAACCGGGTTTTGTCTCAAAATAGGAAAACTCCGGAGTGCCCCGCACCCACTTTGGAACCATTACAGGTTGCAACCATACACGATCCAGACCAAGGGAATCCAATTGGTCCTTGGTATATTCCACCGCTTCCTGCGCCTGTACGGAACCAGAAAGTCGTCCCCCTATTTGGTTGGACAAATAATTGAGCCATTGATACGCCTTGCCATCCGTCAATGCCTTGTCATAAATGGCTTTTATTTGTTTTTCGTCATCGGTCTGTGAAAAAAATGGGGTACTGACCAGTAATACGGCCAACAGTAGAAGTACTCTCATGGGGTTTCTTTTTCCAGTTCTTGTTTAAAGGTTTCTAAATTAGCCTTTATTTCATCATCAAGCTCAGGTTCCTCTATATCTTTATACTTTTTTAACGCTTCCAACATGATGGAAGCCACGGTTACCCTGGCCGCTTTCTTGTTGTCGGCTGGAATCACATACCACGGGGCATGGGTCTTGGAAGTCTTGTTCAAAGCTTCTTCGTAGCATGCCTGGTAGCTGTCCCATAGCTGTCGCTCTTCCAAATCCCCGGGTGAAAACTTCCAATTCTTCTGCTTGAGTTCTATACGCCGTAACAATCGTCTTCGTTGCTCTTCTTTGGACAAATGCAGGAAAAACTTAAAGATGATGGTCCCGTTCTGGACCACATGCTGCTCAAATTCATTGATCTGCTGGTACCTTTTTTCCCAAAAATCAGCATCAATAGCATCCACAGATTCTATTTCAGGCAAATGCTCTCCCAGAATATATTCAGGATGCACCTTGGTAACCAGCACATTTTCATAATGGGTACGGTTGAAAACGGAAAACTTACCGCGTTCGGGAAGGGCTATGTAATGCCTCCAGAGGTAATCGTGCTTTCGCTCCAAGGTGGAAGGCACTTTAAAACTATGGACCACCACACCCCTAACATTGAAATCCTTGAACACCTCACGGATCAGACTGTCCTTCCCTGCGGTATCCATGCCCTGCAAACAGACCAGAACCCCATATTTTCCATGGGCATACAAAGTATCCTGAAACTCACCCAATTTTTTACGGACATCCTTCAATTCATCCTTCAACTCTTTTTTTGAGGCACCTAAATCCTCGTAAGTATCCATTTGGTCCAATTTGACCGAATCGATTACCTGATAACTTGCCGCGTTTATTTTTTCCATGGGATTGAATTTAGCCATTTTTGCGCATTCCTTCAATTTTCAAAATAGTGTTTTTCATCGATGCTTTTTACCGATGGTAGTTTTAGGTCGCTTTTTATCGATTTTTTTCTTGTACGAAAATACCTCCATGTACCTTAGTGGAAATCAGTGACGCACTGTCCCAAATCAAAAAGCGTTATGAAAAACAAAAAGATTATCTTGCTCATAGTCTTCATGTTAGGCTTACTTGCCTTGTGGTTGATGAGCTCTTTTACTAAGATAAATGCGTGTGCCTACGCCAATTCCAACCTTGATTATATTAAGAGTGAGATTCAATCAGCGGTGGTTTCCAAAGAGCTCGAAATGGCAAAATATCATGCCTATAAAGCATTGAACGGCATTGAAAAAACCAAGAACAATTTTCTGGATTGTGGCTGTGAAGGCACCATTGAAAGTTTGGAAAACACCAAGACCGAACTTAAAATTGCCGCGAAAGCTGAATCACTGGGCAGTTCAAAGCTGGCATTGCACAGGGCTTTGGAAAATACACTCATTGGCATAAAAGTACTTCGTGTGTTTGAACAGGAAACTTCCAGTTCTTATGGCAACGATATACTGGTACTAAATACAAAAGAGGCATTAAATGATCAAAATACGCTATTCCTTACCCATGGAAGTGAGGTGAAAAAACAGGTTCACAGTTGTCTGTTGGGCTTTGAATCTTCATTGGATAAGGTGGTCACTGATGTGGATTGCAAGGACGCCCATAGGTTCATCACCAATATTTACGAGGAATCCCGGTTGATCTTGCTGAACACGAAGTTGTCTCCCCACAAAAAGGAATACCACCAGCGTGTGATGACCTTGTCAGAAGAAGCCCTTAAAAAATTGGGGGACTGTGGTCTGTAACCTTATTTGCTCGCAAATAGCTTTACATCGTCCTCGGATACCTCTTTACCTCCCAAGATAATCAACCGCTCCACTACATTGCGGAGCTCTCGGATATTTCCAGTCCAGTCATAGCCTTTCAACATTTCTATGGCTTTTTTGGAAAAGTTCTTTTGTGAGGTTCCCTGTTCATCGGAAATCTTTTTTGAGAAATAGTCAATCAGTAACGGTATATCGTCACGTCTATCATTTAATGCTGGGACTTTTATCAGAATAACCGCCAACCTGTGGTATAGGTCTTCCCTGAACTTACCCTCCTCTATTTCCTTTTTTAAGTCCTTGTTGGTTGCTGCCAACACCCGTACATCTACTTTAATATCCTTATCGGAACCTACCCTTGAAATTTTATTTTCTTGAAGGGCCCTGAGCACTTTGGCCTGTGCGGATAGGCTCATATCCCCAATTTCATCCAAAAAAATGGTCCCTTTATTGGCCGCCTCAAACTTACCGGCCCTATCCTTTACCGCCGAGGTAAATGCTCCTTTCACATGTCCAAAAAGCTCACTTTCAATCAATTCCGATGGAATGGCGGCACAGTTCACCTCAATAAAAGGTGCAGATGACCTTGGACTTTTTTGGTGTAACCAATGGGCAACCAGTTCTTTTCCGGTACCATTGGAGCCTGTTATGAGCACTCTTGCGTCCGTTGGTGCTACTTTTTCGATCATTTCCTTGATGGTTCCAATCTCTTCGCTCTCCCCGATCATTTCATAATTCTTGGAAACCTTCTTCTTTAGAATCTTATTTTCCGCCACCAATTCCTTTTTGTCCAAGGCATTCCTTACAGTGGTCAGCAATCGGTTCAAATCCGGTGGCTTGGAGATGTAATCAAATGCACCTAATCGCATGGTATTCACCGCTGTGTCCAAATCCCCATGCCCGGAAATCATGATAAAAGGTATTTCCGGTTTTATCTTCTTGGCGGCCTCCAGCACCTCTACACCGTCCATCTTGGGCATTTTTATATCGCAGAGAACCAAGTCAAAGTCTTCTTTTTTAATGATTTCGATACCGGCCAATCCATCTTCGGCCTCAAGAACGTGGTAACTATCGCTCTCTTCTGCCAAAATCTTGACCAATACCCTTCTAATTGCCGATTCATCTTCTATTACCAAAATTTTTGACATACTGTACTATTTAAAAAATTCCAACTTTGAACCCTGTCCTAATATAAAAATTTGACTCATTATTCAACAAAAAAACATTCCCTTGCTCATCATTCCGCAATTTCCCTTCTTGCACAATCGATTTGCCCACCATGGCAAAAAGGGACATTCTATTGGAAATGTTGTACTGATATCCCAAGGTTCCCAGCAACGAAGTCAACGAAATCTTTGAAGCCACTTGACCATCTTCCAAAAGAATGTTGTTCTGAAGATTTATAAAATAGCCATCCAAGAATGATGCCACTTCCAAAACATGCTTTTTAGAAATATGGTATTTCAGGTCAGATCTGGGTATTCCCAAAGTAAATGACCAATCAGGATGAAAACGGCGGTGGTAATTGATCAAAGGTAATGGAACGGGCAAACCCGTGGTGCTGTTGTAGGTAAGTCCCAAAACTATTCGGTAAGGTTTATCAGCATTGGGTTTTTCCTTCCAAAGAGTGGCCGTGGCATTGAGAAAAAAATCATCGGTTACCGAGCCACTGATAAAATTGGAGGCCATTCTCGGTGTCAGGATTGCGACAAGGTTCCAATTTTCATTCCATTTGGTAATCATCCCAAAATTCAGGTCGATTACATGAAAACGAATCAATTCACTCTTATCAAATGGTAAATTCTGGGAATATCCCATATCAAACCGGTTGTATTCCACACCTGTGATCAGATAATCCTTCTTCTCATTAATCTTGATGGGAAGATTTATAAGGGCCTTGTACCGCTGTGTCTTTATTCCAGTATCATTTTCAGGAATATTGAGATACTCCACTCTAAAAATATCCGTGCTCTGGGTCCAGCCAACATGGCCGGCAAGCATTACAATGAAGGCAACCAGCCCCCTGATTGTAGTATGGTATATTGAGGTTTTTATGTCTTTTTACTGTTTAGGCTGAATAATATGTACATCGCGTTGTGGGAACGGAATAGTAATGTTGTGCTCTTTGAACATGGCATTTATCTTGTACCTGAGTTCACTTTTGATCCTTGGATCCCTAAAACTATCGTTTGTAAAAAAATTAAGGGAAAACATAAGGGCCGAATCCCCAAAATCCTCAAAAAGGACAAAGGGTTTCGGGTTTTTCAATATTTGTTTTTGCTCCCTGGCCAACTGCTCCAAAATTTTGGTCACCAATTCCACGTCACTGCCATAAGCAACGCCAACCTCTACCTTTTCACGGGTAGTCTTGTGGTTTTGGGTATAATTATAAACGATGTCACTGATAAACTTATGATTGGGCAGGATCAGCACTTTATCATCCCGTGTGATGGCCCTGGTAGTTCGCAATTTGATCTCAAAAACCTTTCCCACCTTGCCATCAACTTCCACCACATCACCCACCTGTAAGGATTTATCTATGATGATGAAAATACCCCCAAGAACATCTTTGAACAATTCCTGAAGTGCCAGACCCAAACCTACAAAAAGGGCTGCTGAAGCCGTAATCACCAAGGTTATGTTGACCCCGGCCGCACTCAAGGTCACCAATACGGCCACCAGATAGATCACATAGTTGGAAAACTTAAAGACACTGGCGAACTTTTGCTTGTCTTCCTGCTCCATCTTTCGGGTGAGGATATGGCGCAACCATTTCAGCAAAAATTTGGTGGCAATCAGGGAAACCGTCAAAAGCAAAAGCAACCCTACCGTTAAATGGATGGATTTTTCACCTTGGCCGATATGAAACCCCAAGTCCAGAAAATCCTTGATAGATCCCCAAATGTCTTCTTGAATGATCTCCTTTATGTCTTCCTTGCCCTCTTGCATATCAATTTAATATCTCAACCACTTGATCAATTCTTTGTAGGTCGGTTTTTTGCCATACATCAAAATCCCGACACGATATATTTTTGCCGCCAATGATACGATTCCCAAAAAGGTAATGACCAACAAGAAAATGGACAGCAATAATTGCCATAAAGGTACGCCACCTTCCCCAATTCCGCCCGGCAATCTCATCAACATTACAATGGGCGAGGTAAGTGGGAACAATGAAAAGCCAACAGCTATGGGCCCATGCGGATTACTGAATACCGAAAAGAACCCTACATAAATGGCCAACATCAATGGTAAAATTATGGGGAAAATGAATTGTTGGGTATCCGTTTCGTTGTCCACTGCAGCGCCAATGGCCGCATAAATGGAGCTATAGATCAGATATCCCAATACAAAATAGATCAGAAAGGAAACTATCATCAATCCCCAAGGAATATCCAAAATTTCTTGGGCATACAGCATCATCTCACTATCCATGGGTGCCAATTGCGACATACCTCCCATGGGGGCACCGGGCATTCCCTGCTCTTTTGACATGGCTCCAAGGTCTATTCCAAAAAGGGCCATAGCCAAAAACAATAGAGCAGAAGCCGATATGATCCATATGGTGAATTGGGTCAACCCTGCCAATGAGGTCCCAATAATCTTTCCCAACATCAACTGGAAAGGTTTTACCGAAGAAATGATCACTTCTATGATCCTACTGGTCTTTTCCTCAATGACACTTCGCATTACAAAACCGCCATAAATGATAATGAACATCATGATGGCATAGCCAAATCCACCACCTATAAAGGCCTTAAGTTCATTGATGCCCTTCATGCTCTTTTCCCCTTCAAAAGTGGATAGGTTAATTTCAAAAGGTTCCTCTACACTGGAAAACTGTTCCGAGGACACGCCTAATTTCTCCAATCGTTGTTGCCGCAATTGCTTTTGGAAAATGCGCTCCAATTGTTGGGTTACATTGGTATTGGGATTGTTTCTGGTGAACAGGTAACTTGTGTGGGCCACCTCTTCCATGGTGCTACCTTTTGGAAGGTAAAGCAAGCCATAATACTCCAATGAATTTGTAGAATCCTTTGCCTGTTCCAAGGTCAGGTCGTCAAATTGAACAAAGGAAATGCTCTTGGTGGGATTGAAATCTTCTTGAAAATACCCACTCTCATTCAAGACCGTTACCACTCGGACATCATTATCGTTTATTTTGGCCAGATAGGCAATCAAAACAATCATACCCACGATCAGTAATGGGCTTAAAACAGTCATCACAATAAAGGAGCGGTTGCGCACCTTGGCCAAGTATTCCCTTTTTATGATCAGCCCCAGTTTACTTGCCATTTTCCTTATTGTTTACGGTTTGAATAAATATATCGTTGGCCGAGGGCACCATTTCTTCGAACTGGTTCACATTTCCCATTCCCGATAATTGTGATAGAATGTGCGTAGTTTGGGTCGAGGGCAGTTGCACTTTAAAATCCAGTTGGTTCTCACTGCTGTCCAAATTTGAGGAAAGGATTTCCCATTGACCCTGAATCAAATCCAATTTCGCCTTTGCATCATCGTTCACCTGTAGCCCAACATTATAAATGTTCTTTGTATAGGCCTTTTTGATATCGGACAGTTTTCCGTCCAGAATTTTTTCCGATTTATGGATAAGGGCAATGTACTCACAAAGCTCCTCCACGGATTCCATCCGG